>NC_012778.1:20000-320000 GCF_000146185.1 [Eubacterium] eligens ATCC 27750
GGTATGAAAGTGGGATTGCCATCGCTCAACGGATAAAAGCTACCCTGGGGATAACAGGCTTATCACTCCCAAGAGTTCACATCGACGGAGTGGTTTGGCACCTCGATGTCGGCTCATCGCATCCTGGGGCTGTAGTAGGTCCCAAGGGTTGGGCTGTTCGCCCATTAAAGCGGTACGCGAGCTGGGTTCAGAACGTCGTGAGACAGTTCGGTCCCTATCCGGCGTGGGCGTAGGATATCTGAGAGGAGCTGTCCTTAGTACGAGAGGACCGGGATGGACTGACCTCTGGTGCACCGGTTGCATTGCCAAATGCATAGCCGGGTAGCCAAGTCGGGACGGGATAAACGCTGAAGGCATCTAAGCGTGAAGCCCCCCTCAAGATGAGATATCCCATAACGTAAGTTAGTAAGACCCCTTGAAGACGACGAGGTAGATAGGCAGAAGGTGGAAGTGTGGTGACATATGGAGCTGATCTGTACTAATAGGTCGAGGGCTTAACCAAGAGAAAAGGTTAAGACGGTTTGGATAGAACAAAGAGAGTTATTCTTAAGAGTAATCGGATGAAAAAGTATTTGCAAAGACAGATATGATATGATATATTTAATGTGCAGTTTTGAAGGAGCAATCTTTCAAAAGAGTTTATCTCTTAATTGCGAAAGCGATTGGCCTGGTGGCTCAGCTGGTTAGAGCGCCGCCCTGTCACGGCGGAGGTCGTGGGTTCGAACCCCATCCGGGTCGTTGTTATCATTTCCCAGATGATAACTTGCTGGAAACAGCTCACAATTATATATGGGGTCTTAGCTCAGCTGGGAGAGCATCTGCCTTACAAGCAGAGGGTCACAGGTTCGAGCCCTGTAGGCCCCATCAATTTTGCCGACTTGGCTCAATGGCAGAGCAGCTGATTTGTAATCAGCAGGTTGTTGGTTCGACTCCGACAGTCGGCTCTATATTAATAATGTGAGAGCATTATTAGTATTAATTTAATAGATGGGTGGATTCCCGAGTGGCCAAAGGGGACAGACTGTAAATCTGCTGGCACTGCCTTCGAAGGTTCGAATCCTTCTCCGCCCACTTTGATGTATATTTTACATCTATTTAACATAATATATATAGTGAATGCCGCGGGGTAGAGCAGCTCGGAAGCTCGTCGGGCTCATAACCCGAAGGTCACAGGTTCAAATCCTGTCCCCGCTACTAAGCCTAGATAGCTCAGTCGGTAGAGCAGAGGACTGAAAATCCTCGTGTCACTGGTTCGATTCCGGTTCTAGGCACTTAAAGCTGTTTCGTGATGAAACAGCTTTTTTTGCGTTAAAAACATTTATAAACACATATTATTTTTTTGTAATGGACAAAGGAGGATATTATGTCAAAAGGAAACATTAATTATAAATATTTAAAAAGAAGAAAGTCATGGTTCAGGAGAAATCTGACACTTGTTATATTTATTGCTGTTGTTGTGATTGCTATTGCAGGAGCAGTAACTGCTGGAATTATGTTGTCTCATTATAATAAGGAAAAACAGGATGATAATCATGGGAGTAATGATGAACAGACAGTTGTTTCAACAGAAGAGACAACAGCGGCAAGGGAAGTTGTGTGGATTGATAATAAAGAGCCTGAATCAAAAGAACAAGAATACATTGCACCAGAAGGAGTTTATCTTCCATATTTTATTAAAGTAAACAGAGCTGCTAACTGTGCTACAGTGTATGGGATTGATGAGAATGGAGAATACACTATACCAGTCAAAGCATTTGCAACATCATGTGGAAAAGCAGGCGACGAAACTATTGTGGGTGACAATTATGTAACATCAGATAAGTACGAATGGGGATATATGGTTGATGGTACTTATGGACGTTATGCATTCAGAATAAGTGGAGGTTATCTGTTCCATTCTGTTCCATATTATTCAATGAATAAGGGTGATCTGGAGGATGGACAGTACAATAAGCTTGGTGATTATGCTTCTCTTGGATGCGTTAGAATGTGCGTTAGGGATGTAAAGTGGATATATGATAACTGTCCATCGGGAACAGGTGTAACTATATATGATGATGCAGTTAATCCTGGACCACTTGGTAAGCCGGATTCTATAAAGATTTCAGAGGACAGTGCATATGCCGGCTGGGATCCTACAGACCCTGACGAGAATAATCCGTGGAATGCTTATAGTGCTAAGATAGAAGGGGCAAAGGACATTCAGACAAAGATTGGTCAGAGTATAGATGTAATGACAGGGGTTACTGCAACTGATACTTGTGGTAATGATATTACTGCAAAGATTGTGACTGTTGGAAGATATACATTTGACCAGACAGGTACTTATGATATTAAGTATGAAGTTACAGATGCAATTGGAAGCCATGATGAAGTAACAGTAAAGCTTATGGTTACAGAATAAGAGATAATGGAGTTGTATTGATGGGAAATATAGATATTCTGGAAAAACTTGAAGAGTATTCAAAAGCTGGTTATGTGCCGATGCATATGCCGGGAGGAAAGCGCAATACTGAATATGCAAGTACTTCAGAACTTGATATTACCGAGATTGACGGATTTGATAATATGCATAATGCGGATGGTATTATTAAAAATGCGTCTGACAGGGCAGCAAAATTGTATGGAGCAGATAAAACACTGATGCTTGTAAATGGAAGTACAGCAGGAATATTATCAGCTATATGTGGTGCGACGAAAAGAAAAGGAAAGATTATCGTTGCAAGAAACTGTCATGTGTCAGTGTACAATGCATTGATTATGGCACAGTTAGAGCCAGTATATGTTATACCGGAGGTTGATAATGATACAGGAATATACAGAGGACTATCATTAGAACAGATTAGAAAATGTGTTGAAAATAACAGGGATGCACAGGCGGTTATTATAACTTCTCCGACTTATGAAGGTGTTGTGTCAGAGGTAAGGGAGATTGCCAGTTATCTGCATGAAAAAGGAATACCACTTATAGTTGACGAAGCGCATGGGGCACATTTTGAATTCAGTGAGGAATTTCCAGAGTCGGCAGTAAAAGCTGGGGCTGACATTGTAATTAACAGTATTCATAAAACATTACCGGCACTTACACAGACTGCACTTCTACATATTTCTGGAAATTATGTAGATTATGATAAAGTGGAAAGATTTTGGAATATATATCAGACAACCAGCCCCTCATATATTCTTATGGCGAGTATTGACAGGTGTATGAGAATTATTGAAGAACAGGGAGATTATATTTTTAAGGATTATATCAAAAGACTTAAGAATTTAAGAGAAAATATTGCAAAACTTAATAATATAAGATTGATGGATAGTGATGATATTTCTAAGATTATTCTTATATGTGATGATGGAAAGTACCTGTATGACAGGTTATTGGATGAATATAAGGTGCAGCTTGAGATGGCATCATTTAAATATGTTATTGCAATGACTTCAGTTGCTGATAAACAGGAGTATTATGACAGATTTCTTAGTGCATTGAAGGAGATTGATGAAAGCTGGAAAGTTGAAAGCAAAGACAGTGAAAATGATGTAGGGGAAAGCTTAGGGTATGCGATTAACAACAAGCCGGAAGTATGTATGTGTCCGGCAGATGCAATTGATTTAATGGATGAAAATGGATATGAAGATTTATCTGTTAATTCACCTGATATATGTGGTAGAATAAGTATGTCATCGGTTCTTATATACCCACCGGGAATGCCTGTTGTTAATGTAGGCGAGCGGATTACCGGTGATGTATGCAGAATTATTAAGAGTGCGATAAATGCCGGGCTGGAAGTACCCGGTCTTAAGGAAGGAAAGATAAGATGCCTGAGATAGCATTTATTATGGGAAAAAGCGCGTCCGGCAAGGATAAAATATATAAAAACCTAATTGAAGATGAAAGTCTGAAGCTTAATACTGTTATATTGTATACAACAAGACCAATGAGAGCCGGGGAGACCGATGGGGTTGAGTATTTTTTTGTAAATGATGAGACAGCTGTTAAGATGCAGGAGAGCGGCAGGATTGTTGAACTGAGAGAATATAATACTGTGTATGGTGTGTGGAAGTATTTTACAGCTGATGACGGACAGATTGACCTTAACAGTGGTAACAGGTATCTGGTTATAGGAACGCTTGAAGCGTATGATAAATTCTGTGAATTCTATGGAAAACAGCATATTATGCCGATATATATTGAGGTAGAAGATGGATTGAGACTCACAAGGGCTATCCACAGAGAACAGAAACAGGATAATCCACACTATGAGGAAATGTGCAGAAGATTTCTTGCAGACAGTGAGGATTTTTCAGAAGAGAATATTGCTAAGGCTGGTATTACAAGAAGGTTTAGCAATAATGGAGAGTTAGAGGATTGCATTAGTGAAGTTAAAAGTGCCATATTAGGAGGTATGTATGGATATTAAGGTTAAAGATATAGCACCGGCTAATCAGACCACTCCGGTTAAAGCACAGGAAAAATCAGATGATAGTTTTAAGTTTACACTGATTAGCAATATTGAGGAGAAAGACCTTCAGGAAAAACTGGGAAATATGATGCAGGAAATTACCGAGCAGGGTGAAAAGATTGCAAAGCATATGGATATAAGAGATATGAAGAAGTACAGAGAGCTTGTTAAAGGATTTCTAAATGAAGTTGTAAACAGATCACACAAGTTTTCAAGAGAGAACTTTCTTGACAGAAGGGGAAGACACAGGGTGTATGGAATTGTTAAGATGGTAGATGAAAATCTTGATAATCTTGCCAGAGAACTGGTAAAAGATGAAAAGGATCATCTTGCAATAGTCGGAGCTATTGATGATATCAGGGGATTGTTATTAGATATTTCAACATAGGAGCATTATGTGTTATAATATTACAGATAAGTAACGAAAAGAGGAATAAGTATGGGTAATTTTTCAGACATATATGGATATGAGACTATTAAAGAACATTTGCAGAGTGCAATATCTATGGGAAAGGTATCTCATGCTTATGTAATCAGCGGAGGACTTGGTTCAGGAAAGAAGCTTATTGCCAGCACATTTGCACAGACACTGCAGTGTGAGGCGGGCGGTGTTGAGCCTTGCGGGGTGTGCCATTCCTGTGTGCAGGCAGCAGGCAGGAACCAGCCGGATATTATCTGGGTTGGACATGAGAAGCCGGGAAGTATTGGTGTTGATGATATAAGAGACCAGCTTGTATCGGATATGCAGATTAAGCCTTACAGCAGTCCTTACAAGATATACATTATTGATGAAGCAGACAAGCTTACTGTTGCAGCACAGAATGCAATGCTTAAGACAATTGAAGAGCCGCCGGCTTATGGAATTGTTATTCTGCTTGCTAATAATCCGGATGTTTTCTTACAGACTATTCTGTCAAGATGTGTTGTGCTTGATCTTAAGCCACTAAAGGATGATATAGTTATTAAATATCTTAAAGACCACTATGATAATATCAGTGATTACGAGTGTAAATTTGCAGCAAGATTTGCAGCTGGACGAATCGGCAGGGCAATGACTATGGTTGAATCTACTGAGTTTGCAGAGTTAAGACGTGATGTAATGGATGTTATTAAGAATGCTAAGGATATGGATTCGACTGATATTATGACATCGGTGAAAAGAGTTACCAATTATAAGCTGACTATTGATGATTATCTTGACCTTATGCTTATGTGGTACAGGGATGTACTTATGTTTAAGAGTACGAATGATACTAATCTGCTCATATTTAATGACCAGATGACACTGATAAAGAGTCAGGCACAGACTATGTCATATGAAGGTTTACAGGATATTATTAATTCTATTGACAGGGTTAAGGTGAGACTTCAGGCAAATGTTAATTTTGATCTGGTTATTGAATTGCTTATTATGGCGATTAAGGAAAATTCATAGAATGGAGAGTATAGATGACTAAAGTTGTTGGAGTTAGATTCAGACAGGTTGGAAAGATATATTTTTTTGCACCTGGGAAATATTCAGTCGAAACAGGACAGCATGTTATTGTTGAGACTGCCAGAGGAGTTGAATATGGACAGGTTGTTCTAGGTGAAAGAGAAGTTGAAGATACAGCGGTTATCCAGCCTCTAAAGGCAATCATAAGGATTGCAACACCAGAAGATGATGAAAGAGAATTAAAAAACAGAGAAAAGGAAAAAGAAGCATTTAAGATATGTCTTGAGAAGATTGCAAAGCATAATCTTGATATGAAGCTTATTAAGGCTGAGTATACATTTGACAATAATAAGGTGCTGTTCTATTTTACTGCTGATGGAAGAATTGATTTCAGAGAGCTTGTTAAGGATCTTGCTGCAGTATTTAAGACAAGAATTGAATTAAGACAGATTGGAGTAAGGGATGAGACTAAGATTCTTGGTGGAATTGGTTCCTGCGGAAGACCTTTATGTTGTGCCACATTTTTACCAGAATTCAATCCGGTATCTATTAAGATGGCTAAGGAGCAGAATCTGTCACTTAATCCAACTAAGATTTCAGGTGTGTGTGGACGACTTATGTGTTGTTTAAAGAATGAGCAGGATACATATGAGGAATTAAATAGTCATCTGCCTAATGTGGGAGATTCTGTTACTACACCAGATAAACTGGTTGGTGAGGTTTCAAGTGTCAATGTTTTAAGGCAGAGAGTTAAGGTATTAATAACTCATGATAATGACGAAAAGGAACTTAAGGAATATCCGGTTGAGGAACTTCGTTTTAAGAGAAAAAGAAGATTTGATAAGGTCAGAATTGATGATGATAAGGAACTTAAGGCACTTGAGGAATTAGAAAGAAAAGAAGGAAAAGCCCATATTAGTGATGATTAATGAACGAATTGATGATTTGATGAGAGATGGACTAAAGCTTATACAGAATACAGATATTTTCTGTTTTGGAATGGACGCAGTGCTGTTGTCTACTTATGCCATGGCAGGGAAGAAAGACAGGGTGCTGGACATGGGTACAGGTAATGGTATTATTCCGGTGCTTATGCAGTCTAAGAATCCAGGTAGCACATACAGTGCTCTTGAGATTCAGGAGGGAAGCGCACAGCTTGCCAGAAGAAATGTGGAGCTTAATCATCTTGAGGACAGAATCAGTGTTGTTAAGGGTGATATTAAGGAAGCTTCCACTATATTTGGGGAAGCTTCTTTTAATGTTGTGACGAGCAATCCGCCATATATGAATGAAAATCACGGTATTGTTAATCCGGACAGTGCCAAGGCAATTGCAAGGCATGAGCTTCTGTGTAGTCTTGATGATGTTATAAGGGAAGCAAGCCGTTGTCTTAAATCTAAAGGGAAAATGTATATGGTTCACAGACCGAACAGACTTGTTGATATATTTGACACTATGAGAAAGTATCATCTTGAGCCGAAGAGAATGAGGCTGGTGTATCCTTATGTGAATAAGGCTGCCAATATGGTGCTTATAGAAGCGGTTAAGGGTGGTAATTCCCAGCTTATAGTTGAAGAACCGCTTATTGTATACAAGACGGACGGTACTTACACTGATGCGCTTCTAAAAATGTATGAATAGATAGAGGTTTATTATGGATAATGAAAAAAATGTAAAGAAAGACGGACCGGGTATGCTGTATCTGTGTGCAACGCCTATTGGTAATCTTGAGGATATTACTTACAGGGTTCTGCGTGTGCTTTCAGAAGCAGACCTGATTGCAGCAGAGGATACAAGAAACAGTATTAAGCTGCTTAATCATTTTGAAATAAAGACACCTATGACAAGCTATCATGAATTTAATAAGTATGATAAGGCAAAGGTTCTTGTTGATAAAATATTAGGTGGAATGGATGTGGCTGTAATTACTGATGCAGGAACTCCAGGAATATCAGATCCTGGTGAGGAGCTTGTAAAGCAATGCAGGGCAGCAGGTATCAGGGTTACTTCACTTCCGGGACCGGCTGCATGTATAACTGCACTCACAATGTCAGGACGCGAGACAAGAAGATTCGCATTTGAAGCATTTTTACCAGCGGATAAGAATGAGAGAAAAGAAGTTCTTGCAGAGTTAGCATGTGAAACAAGGACTATGATTATATATGAAGCACCGCATAGACTTACTAAGACACTTGCAGAACTGCAAGATACGCTTGGGGGCGACAGATTGATTACTATATGTAAGGAGCTTACCAAGAGATATGAGAATTCTATGGAATTCACGCTTGAATCTGCATGTGAATATTATGAAAATAATGAGCCGAGAGGCGAATATGTGCTTGTGATTGCCGGAAAGAGCCGTGAGCAGTTAAAGGCCGAGGCAAGAAAGCAGTGGGAAAACATGAGTGTGGCAGAACATGTGCAGATGTATATGTCGCAGGGTATGGACAAGAAAGAAGCCATGAAAGCTGCGGCAAAGGACAGAGGTGTGTCAAAGAGGGATATATATCAGGAGCTTGAAGGGAAAGCGTAAGCAGCTACTGGATAGTGTGCTCTCTTATGATTGCGCGTACTGTCTTGAAGAGGTAAGGTTTGATAGTATCTATGTCAGCAGGTTCTTTATAAAGAATTGCGCTGTAGCAAGTTGAACTTACAAGCTCAACAATAAGGAAGAGCATTATTTCAGGCTCTTCAAGTGAGATATCCTCAGCGTTAATCATTTCATAATATACATCTTTAAAGTTAATATCATCAGATGCAACCTTAGTTGTGAGAGCTTCCTTGAAGATTCCCCAGCTAAGGTTTTTTGATATAAATGTAAGAAGAGTCTGATTAGAATTCAGTTCATCTACAATATGATTAATTATAAATATTATTTTTTCTTCGAAACCTAACTGTTCGTTCTTTTCTTTAGAAAATTCCTCTAAATCAGCGACGGCATTCTTAAATAATTTACTTGATTCATGTGATATAAGACGGTTTCTTATATCATACTTATCCTTAAAATACAGATAAAATGTACCCTTAGCAATACCTGCTTTCTGAGAAATTTCCGCAATAGAAGTCTTCGTAACCCCCTGGGTAGTAAAGAGATTAAATGCAGTATTCAGCAGAGAAGTAAGTTTCTGTTGTTTGTTAGCTTCAAGCTTTCCCATATCAATCACTCACCTTTATTAGTGTTAATTATTAGTTGGTTATAGTGTGTATTATGAGTTGGTATGGTAATTGATTTCAGGTGCTTTGGAGCCACCGGCACTTAACAAGTTGCAGGAACTGCAACGAGTTTAGTGTCCGCTGTGAGCGACAAGCAGCGCAAGCGTGCCTGAAATTGATTACCATGCCAACTCATTCATAAATACATTATACACCAACTCAATTATAAAATAAATATTAAAAAATGACTTTTGGTCAATTTTCTATTGACTATGTGTTTTGAGGTGCTATAATGTCAACTGAAATTGAAAATGACTATCGGTCATATTTGTTAAAGACATGAATACTTATATGACTAAGGGTTGTTGGCATTTGCATCTTACAGAAAGGCGTGGTTATTTATATGAAAAAGTTTGGAAAAGTTGTTGTTAAGTTAAGAATTCCAATTCTGGTTCTTAGCTTCCTGCTGTTGATTCCATCAGTTCTTGGTTACTTTAATACCAGGGTTAATTACGATATCCTGTATTATCTGCCAAGTGATATCGACACTATGCAGGGACAGGACATTTTGCTTGATGATTTCGGAAAGGGCGCTTATGCAATGGTCGTCGTTGACGGAATGAATAAGTCAAATGTTTCTAAGTTGGTAAAGAAGGTTGAGGGGGTTGACCATGTAGCGTCAGTTATCTCTTATAGTGGAATAGTAGGAGATGATGTTCCTTCAGAAATTCTTCCTGATAAGTTCCGTTCTTATTTTGAAAATGAGGATTCAGGAGCTACATTGTTTGCAATATTCTTTGATGATACAACATCAAGTGACGATACAATGAAGGCTATTCAGGAAGTAAGAGATGTTACGGATAATCAGTGTTATATTGCCGGTATGTCTGCTGTAGTTACAGATACTAAGACAATGGCAGAAAAGGAGACTCCTTTTTATGTACTTGTAGCGGTTGTTCTTGTATGTATCGTACTTGCTATATTTATGGATTCATTCCTTGTACCAGTATTCTTTATGTTAAGTATAGGTATGGCAATTGTGTATAACCTTGGTTCTAATTATTTCTTAGGTGAGGTTTCATACATAACGAAAGCACTGGCAGCGGTACTTCAGCTTGGTGTAACTCTGGATTATTCTATATTCTTATGGCACAGTTACAAGGAAGCTAAGGAAGAAACTCCAGATGATCATCAAGAAGCTATGGCGGTTGCTATTGGGAATACACTTACATCAGTTGTTGGTTCTTCCATAACAACTGTTGCAGGATTCATCGCACTCTGCTTTATGAGCTTTACACTTGGTCTTGACCTTGGTGTTGTTATGGCAAAGGGTGTTGTATTGGGTGTTATTGGTTGTGTTACAATACTTCCTTCCCTTATTCTTACATTTGACAAGGCTCTTGAGAAGACAATGCATAGAGAGATTATGCCGAATTTTGATAAGCCGGCAAGATGGATAGTTAATCATTCATGGATATTCCTTATAATATTCGTTCTGCTTCTTGGCCCGGCAATCTACGGATATAACAATACTAAGGTTTACTATGATTTATCTGATACACTTCCAGAGAAGCTTAACTGTTCGCAGGCTAACAAGCTGCTTGCCGACAACTTTGACGGAACTAATTCTATATATATGATTCTTGCAGACAGTAATCTTTCAGCAGAGGATTCTAATGCAATGATGAATGAGGTAAATGATCTGGACGGAATTTCATTTGCATTAAGTATTGACTCAGCACTCGGTGGAGAAATCCCTACGGAAATGCTTCCTGATTCGCTTGTTTCAGAGCTTAAGGGTGATGAATACCAGATTATGATGGTATCAACTAATTACACAATTGCTTCTGATGAAATCAATGACCAGATTAATAAGGTTGATGCAATTGCAAAGAAGTATGATGCTAAATCTATGGTAATTGGAGAAGCTCCTTGTACTAAGGATCTTATCACTATTACTGATAAGGATTTTAAGACAGTTAGTGCAGTTTCAATTGTTGCGATATTCTTTATTATTTTCTTCGTATTAAAGTCAATATCTCTTCCGGTTATTCTGGTTGCTGCTATTGAATTTGCTATATTTGTTAATATGGGTATTCCATATTATACAGGAACAACGATACCATTTATATCTTCGGTAGTAATCGGAACTATTCAGCTTGGTGCGACAGTCGATTATGCAATTCTTATGACTACAAGATATAAGAGAGAAAGAGCCGCTGGTAACTCTAAGAAAGAGGCTATATCAATAGCACTTGGAACATCTATTCCATCTATTATTGTCAGCGCACTTGGTTTCTTCGCAGCAACATTTGGTGTAGGTATGATAGCCAGTGTTGATATGATTGCTTCACTTTGTACACTTATGGCACGAGGCGCAATCATCAGTATGTTTGTCGTTATATTTGTTCTTCCATCACTTTTCGTATTGCTTGATAAGGTGATTATTCATACAAGTTTAGGTTTTAAGCCGAAGAAGAACAGTCAAAATTAAATTAGGAGGATTTATTATGGTAAAGAAGAATTTATTCAGATATAGTTCAGTTTTAATGTGTGTTGTTCTTACTGCGGCAAGTCTTGTTGGCTGCGGTGCTAATACAGCTGCAACAACAGGAACGGATACAGCTTATGTAACAGAGATGGCAGCAGGCAGTACAGAGGCTACGATTACACAGGCAATAACTAATGAGCTTGCAGTGTCTAACAAGAGCACACTTGCAACTAACACAAGACAGGAAACTGTTTATGTATTCAATGACGCTTCAGGTAACAAGAATCACATCACTGTCAACGAAAAGATTACAGACGCTAACGGCAATGAGACTCTTAATAAGACTGAGTCAAGTGAAAATGCGCCAGTAACAATGAAGGTTACTTACAAGCTTGATGGCAAGGAAATTAAGCCGGAAGACCTGGCTGGAAAGAGCGGAAAGGTTACAATACGCTTTGATTACACTAATAATCAGAAGAAAACTGTAACAATTAATGGTAAAAAGCAGACAGTTGCCGTACCATTTACAATGATTACAGGCATGATGCTTCCAACAGATGTATTCTCAAATGTTGAGGTTACTAATGGTAAGCTTACTAAGGTCGGTGATAATATTGTGGCAGTCGGTATGACAATGCCAGGACTTAAGGATACTATGAATCTTAAGTTTAATGATAAGTCACTTGACCTTGATATTCCTGAGTATTTTGAATTAACAGCAGATGTTAAGAATTTCTCACTTGATATGACAATGTCTGTTGCAACATCTAATCTTCTTTCAGATATGAATGCTGATGACATTACTTTAGATGATTTAAAGAAAACTGTTGCTTCATTAGATGATGCAGCAACACAGCTTGCAGACGGAACGGTTACATTACAGGATGGAACACAGCAGTTAAGTGATGCAATTCCGGCACTTACTGATGGTGTTGACCAGTTAAATACAGGTGCTTCTTCTCTTAAGGATGGTATATATGCATACGCAGATGGCGCTGCAAGTGCATATGAGGGTTCAGTTTCACTTAATGACAACATGAAGACATATGCGGACGGAATCGGAACTCTTTATAATACTCTTAAGGATAACAATCTTGACAGCAGTGTTGCTTCGGCAGCTAAGGGGGCAGGTGATCTGGCAGCAGGCGCTGCAACACTTGATGCAGGAATTGATAGTGCTTTATCTGGTGCAGGAGCGCTTGTTACTGGGGCAAAGTCATTGACAGATGGAACGGGAGAATTGGCAACGGGTGCAGCAGCATTAGCTGAAGGAGCAGATAAAATAGGTGGAACATTAACATCAGGAATGACAGAAGCAAAACAAAAATATGATAATGCGTATGACAGTTTTTATCAGTTAGCAATGGCAGTTATTGGTGGAAAATTAGGATATAATCCGGCTGCAATGACAGGTGAGCAGAAAATTACAGCTGCGACAACACTTGCTAATGTAGGTATATCTGCTACAGCAGATATTACAGATGAAAATCAGTGTACCAAGGCAGCCGCATTTATAATGCAGAACTATAATGATACAGACATTACAACAGGTAAGATTGGTATAAGAACAGCAATGGTTAGTGCATTAACAGCTAAATATGCAGCAGCAGATACAGAACACAAATATACATTAGATCAATTAAAAGCAAAGGCAAATAGTGATTCAGACGCAAATCTTGTAGCTATTTCCAGTGGACTTTCACAGGCTTATAAGGCATACGGTCTACTTAATGATACGATGACATCCCTTACAGCTGGCGGAGAGAACAGTTTCTTTAATGGAATTACTAAATTGAATGAAGGAGCAGGTCAGGTTAATACTGGTGCAAATGCCCTTAAAGCAGGAATTGACCAGTTAAGCGCTGGTGCAGGACAGTTAAGTGCAGGTTCTAAGCAGCTTAAAGCAGGCCTTGGTACATTAAGCACAGGTCTTAACACACTCAGCACATCAGTTGGTTCATTCTCAACTTACAAGGAGGGAACTCTCTGCTCAAGTTTATATGCATTAAATCTTAATGCAGGAAAGTTACAGCAGGAAGGAACAGAAGCCCTTCAGAGCGGACTTTCACAGCTTACAGCTAATAATGATACATTAAAGAGTGGAGCTTCACAGCTTGCTGATGGAACAGCTACCTTAAAGGATAGTTCAGGAACACTTGCAGATGGAGTTACACAGTTAAACGAAGGTGCAATTACATTAAAGGATGGAATGGCACAGTTTAACAGCGAAGCAATTGAGCCTATCACAAAGCTTGTAGACTCAGACGCACAGACAGCCGTTGATACAATCAAGGCAGTAGTTAAGGCAGGTCAGGAATACAATTCATTCTTAGGCAAGTCAGATGACAAAGCCGGAAGTGTAACATTTGTCTATAAGACAGCAGGCATCACAGCCAATAAATAAGCTTTTTTCTTTCAAACACTTTCATATAAAGATGGAACAGCCACCCGCGGGGAAACCTAAGGGTGGCTGTTTCCATATGTTATATATGAATAAATGTTAATATTACAAGGTATAATCTATATGAACGGGGATTTCGCAAAATATTATACTTAATGAATGGGGATTTGGGTAGAAATCGAGGTAATATGAATGGGGATTTGCGCGAAAATGGTATTTACACGAACGGGGATTTGCGTTATATTATATTAAAAGGGGTGATAATACTATGGGAAAACCTGTGTTTAAGAGAAAAATATATGAAGAAATACTTGAGTGGAAAGAGAAACGAAGCAATAAATATGCACTTTTAATAAAAGGCGCAAGACGAGTTGGGAAGTCTACGATAGCAGAAGAATTTGCCAAGAATGAGTTTAAATCTTATATATTAATTGACTTTGCACATACAAGTAAGGAAATTATAGAATTATTTGATGATACTTATAATCTGGATTTTTTCTTTTTAAAATTACAACAGTTAACAGGTGTCAGATTATATAAGAATGAATCTGTGATAATATTTGACGAAGTACAGCTGCTTCCAAAGGCACGGCAGGCAATTAAATATCTTGTTGCTGATGGAAGATATAAATATATTGAGACGGGTTCTCTTTTGTCAATAAAAAAGAATACAAGAGATATATTAATTCCGAGTGAGGAACATAAGATATCGATGTATCCAATGGATTTTGAAGAATTTTTGTGGGCTATTGGTGATGATATAACTGCTGACACGATTAAGATGTTATTAAAGAATAAAAAAGCTGCCGGCAATGCCATGCATAGAAATCTTATGAGGGTTTTCCGGTTATATATGCTTATAGGAGGAATGCCGCAGGCAGTAGAAACTTATATAGAGCAAAATAATTTACAGGCAGTTGATGAAGTAAAAAGAGAAATTGTTGATTTGTATGAGGAAGATTTTACTAAAATTGACGGAACGGGACTTGCAGGAGATATTTATGACGCTATTCCAGCCAACCTTAGCAGTAATGCGTCAAGGTATGTTTTGTCTAATGCAAGAGAAGGAACCCGTGCAGAGCAGGTGCGTGAATTAATACCAGATATGCTCAGTTCATTTACAGTTAATATTGCTTATCATGCTAATAATCCTGGTGTAGGAATGTCATTAACTAAAGATTCTGGAAGATATAAGTTGTTTTTATCTGATGTTGGATTATTTGTGACACTTGCATTTAAGGATAAGAATTATATTGATAATGTGATATATAATAAGCTTCTTTCAGATAAACTTGATGCTAATTTAGGGTATATATATGAAAATGTTGTAGCTCAGATGTTAACTGCGAAAGGCAATAATCTCTTTTACTACACAATGGATAGTGATACATCTAATCATTTGTATGAAATTGATTTCCTGATTTCAGTAAGAGATAAAATATGCCCGATTGAAGTAAAATCCGGTAACTACAGAAGTCATAAGTCATTAGATGTATTTTGTGACAAATTTAGTAATCGCATAAGTGATAAATATGTTGTTCATACTAAAGATTATAAATGGGAAAATGCCATTAATTATATTCCAGTATATATGGTGCCGTTTTTATAAAAAAATCAAGTAGAATTGTTATGTAATAATTCTACTTGATTATAATTAATTATTATTCTTATGTTTCTTGATTATCTCTTCATATCTGCGCTGGGAAGCTTTTTCTTCCTCAGTAAGTTCTTCTGGCGCGTCTTCAATATCGTTAAGCTGTGCAAATACATCAGCTAAATCGTCTAAATTGAGTAAATTCTTGTTGTCTGGCATAATACCCCTCCTTTATTAAGCTGATTGTTATTATGGAATCTGATGGAAGAAATCTTCCAGCCGTATAAATGTTTTCGTAAGAACCTCAGCTTCTTCTTTTGTTAAATCCTTTGTGATATGTCCAATCATATCCTTGTGAAAATTCTCATGATGTCTGTATGCGGCAATTCCTTTGTCTGTAAGAGAAGCATAGACTATACGGCGGTCTTTCTCACCGCGCTTTCTTATCACATAGCCTTTCTTGACAAGTCCGTTGATTCCGACTGTAAGAGTTCCCATTGTTACTCCAAGTGACTTGGAAATTGTGGACATAGTACGAGGTTCTTCAATGCCGATTGCTTCTATAATATGCATATCTGTAACAGAAATATCCTTAAATTCTTCTGTGATAAGAGCCCTTTCTTCAATGTTCAAGATATCATTGAACAAGTCTACAAGCACAGAATTCAGAGACTCAAATATATCCATAAACACGTACCTTAACCTTACTTATTAATAAAATAATTATATCTTATTAAAAAGTAATATGCAAGTTTGCAATTTGAACAAATGTGGTGTAATATGTCATTGGAATATGCAAAACTGGGTATTTGATGCCCTTAATCTATTATGACGTTGGAGGAAGACATGAAATTTATAGCAATTGGTGAATTGATGTTGAGATTATCACCACCTAACTATGAAAAACTTGTAACTACACATGATTTCAGAGTTAATTATGGCGGAGCAGAGGCAAATGTAGCGGTTTCCCTTGCAAACCTTGGTGTTGATTCAACATTTTTTACAGTATTACCTAACTCAGACCTTGGAAAGTCAACTATTAATTATCTTAAGTCTAATGATGTGCATACCAAGCACATTATAAGATCAGAAGGAAGAATGGGACTTTATTATCTGGAAGAAGGTGTTTCTGTCAGACCTTCACAGGTAATATATGATAGAGCTGATTCTGCATTTGCAGAATACGACTATAAGGATGTTGATTTCGAGGAGATTCTTAAGGATTATGACTGGCTCCATATTAGCGGTATCACTCCTGCTCTTTCTTACAACTGCCGTAAGATGATGGATATGGCAGTTAAGGCAGCTAAGAAGATGGGACTTACTGTCAGCTTCGACCCTAACTGGAGAAGTACGCTCTGGTCATTCGAGACTGCAAGAGATGTTCTTAGTAAGTACCTTCCTTATGTTGATGTGCTTATTGGAATCGAACCTATCCATGTATACAGAGAAGATGGAACTGATGTTAAAGACGGTCTTACAATGGACCCATCATTTAAGGACATGGACAGAGTATTTAAGGCAATAGACGAGCAGTATCATATGAAGGCTATTGCAAGAACTGTAAGATATGTACACTCAGGAAGCAACAACTCTTTAAAGGCTTTCTATTATACTAACGGAGAGACTTATGAGAGCAAGACAATTAATTTTGAGATAGTAGACCGAGTTGGTGGCGGCGATGCATTTTCATCAGGACTTATCTATGCCCTTATGGACAATATGACTCCTGAAGATACTGTTAACTTCGCTGTTGCTTCTTCAGTAATGAAGCATGCTATCAGAGGTGATACTAATATCACATGTGTTGACCACATTAAGAGACTTATGAAGAATTCGTCTTTCGATGTGCAGAGATAATTTAATATTAAGATTACCTGTTCCGTGTGTGGAACAGGTTTTTTTACGGAGGCTTAAGTTATGAGTATTAATATTTGTCCAATGGTTGCACTGGCAGCCGAGCTGACGAATGTGCCTTTATGGCTTTGTATACCATTTGCATGTCTGCTTTTGTGTATAGCCATAATTCCACTTGTAAAAGGAGAATGGTGGGAAAAGTACAGACCATTTGCTGTAATATTCTGGTCACTGCTTTTCATAATTCCGTTCGCAGTTAAGTATGGTGCTGGAACAGCAGCAGAGACTGTACTTGAATGTCTGGTAAATGATTATCTTACATTCATTGTACTGCTTTTTGGTTTGTTCTGCGTAGCAGGTAACATAACAGTTGAGGGAAGTCTTGTTGGTTCACCAAGAGTAAATGTTATTCTTCTTGGAATAGGAACCTTTCTTTCAAGCTGGATTGGAACGACAGGTGCGTCAATGCTTCTTGTAAGACCTGTTATTAAGATGAATTCTTGGAGAAGAAATAAGGCTCACATTATGGTGTTCTTCATTTTCCTTATATCTAATATGGGAGGAAGTCTTACACCTATCGGTGACCCACCACTTCTTATGGGATTTTCAAGAGGTGTTCCTTTCTTCTGGAGTATAAGATTCTTTCCGATACTGCTCCTTAACATGATTATTCTTCTAACAGTGCTTTATTTTATTGACAAGAGAGCATACAGGAAGGATATAGCAGCAGGTTATATGCCGGAGATTAAGGAAAATGAGCCACTTATAAGATTTGAGGGATTACATAATATTATATTCATCGTAATTATTGTTGTAGCAGTTATATTAAGCGGAGTACTTCCGGATGTATCATTTTTCCAGAATGCTGCCGGCGAGGTAATCTCAATTCCTATATTTGGAGAGGTTAAGCTTGCAATTACTTCACTTATTGAAGTGGTTATGATTCTTTTAGCCGCATTTTTATCATTCAAGACAACTAATGCAGAGATAAGAAAGAAGAACCATTTCACATGGGGTGCCATTCAGGAAGTTGCTGTACTTTTTATAGGTATATTTATTACTATGCAGCCAGCTCTTATGATTTTAAAGAGCGCAGGTGCGGAACTTGGACTTACACATCCATCACAGATGTTCTGGGTAACGGGTGCACTTTCAAGTTTCCTTGATAATACACCAACTTACCTTGTATTCCTTACAACGGCTGGTTCAATGGGATTTGTGTCAGGACTTACAACAGCTCTTGGAGTTGTTCCTGCAAAAATGCTTACAGCAATATCATGTGGCGCGGTATTTATGGGAGCAATAACTTATATCGGTAATGCACCTAATTTCATGGTTAAGTCAATATCAGATGAAAATGGTGTTAAGATGCCAAGCTTCTTTGGGTATATTGTGTGGTCATTGTGCTGCCTTGTACCAGTATTCCTTATTGACACACTGTTATTCTTTATATAATTAGGAGGTGCGCATTATGGCAGATAATGATAAAATAACTGAACTTGCGAACAGAATATACGCACTGGATGAGAAAGTATATAAAGCTACAGGTTCTAATCTGGGACGTGTATATCAGGGAAACAAGGAAAAATGTATTAATGATTTAAGAGATTTGCTTAAATCCAGTGCGGATTCTTCAGTTCTTAGAAGTGAGCTTGCACTTATAAGTAATATGGCAAGAACCACTAAAAAGAATCCTCAGCTTCATAAAGAAATAATGCATGAATATGGTGAGATATTTGATGAAGCAATGGCTATGCAGGAAGCGAGAGAGGGAAATGATATTATTGACCCGGAGCATGCAGAGCTTAATATGTCCAATCTTGCAAACAGATTTGGAAAGGACGACAATCTTATTATATGCATAGGCCGTTCATATGGCTGTGCCGGAACAGATATTGGTTTCAAGCTTGCTGATAAGTTAAGAATCAGCTATTATGATGTATCTATCATGAACGAGATATTACAGCGTAATGAAGAACATGAAGAAACTGACAGAGCTTTATTCCAGAATAAAACAGCAAGGACACCGGCTCAGTGGTGGAGAGATTTTAGGAAGTACCATGGTCTTTCAAGGTCGGATGTACAGTTCTTTAATACATCTAAGAAGCTGGTCGATTTAGCAAAGCAGGAACCATATGTTATCATGGGAAGATATGCGGATAATATTCTTACTAAGAACCACATTCCTCATATAAGCATATTTATCACAGCTCCTAAGAAGCTGCGTATACAGAGAACTTACCATACAAGCAAAGAGAAGCTTACTTATAAGCAGGCTGCGAAGTATGTTTCAAAAGAGGATAAGGCACATCTTAAAAGATACGCATTCTATACAGGCAAGAAGTGGGGCGAAGCAGATAATTACGACCTCACAATTAACAGTTCAACTTATGGAATTGACGGAAGCGTAGATCTGATTATGAGAATTGTGGCTAAGAATCAGCTTGACAACTAAACATTTATTATATAAAATCTAATCAAATGCATTGACGAAGACAGTAGGTTGGAGTGAAAAGCATGAGCGAGCCGGGATGGTGAGAGCCGGTGCGAGTACTATCTATCCGAACATCACTTCTGAGCATCTTCGCTGAAATCATCACGAGACTAAGCGGGGACGGTAATCCCATCGTCAGGTTAAAGCCAGGGACGCATATGATAGTATGTCGTAATCATTCAGATTTTAGGATAAGTATGTTACCCCTCTGTTGTATTACGGCAGAGGGGTTTTTCGTAAGAAATGAGTCTGCAGGCAGCCATCAGGCTTGCTTGTATGACAGATTTATGACGAATGCCCGTAATGTACTAGAAAATATAAGCCACAAGGCAAGAAAGGAAGCTGCAATGATTTATCAGAAAGTTTCTGCGGATATGAAGTTCGTAGACAGAGAAAAAGAAGTTGAAAAGTTCTGGAAAGACAATGATATCTTCCAGAAGAGTATTGATAACAGAAAGGAAGGCCCAACTTACACATTCTATGACGGACCTCCAACTGCTAATGGTAAGCCACATATTGGACATGTACTTACAAGAGTTATTAAGGATATGATTCCAAGATACAGAACAATGAAGGGTTATATGGTTCCTCGTAAGGCCGGATGGGATACACATGGACTTCCTGTTGAGCTTGAGGTTGAGAAGATGTTAGGTCTTGATGGCAAGGAACAGATTGAAGAATATGGTATTGAGCCATTTATCAAGCATTGTAAGGAATCTGTATGGAAATACAAGGGTATGTGGGAGGATTTCTCATCTACTGTTGGTTTCTGGGCTGATATGGATAACCCATATGTAACATATGACAATAACTTTATCGAGTCTGAATGGTGGGCTTTAAAGCAGATCTGGGATAAGGGTCTTCTTTATAAGGGCTTCAAGATTGTTCCTTACTGTCCTCGTTGTGGTACACCTCTTTCTTCACATGAGGTTGCCCAGGGCTACAAGACTCTTAAAGAGCGTACAGCAGTTGTAAGATTCAAGATTGTTGGAGAGGATGCATATTTCCTTGCATGGACAACAACTCCTTGGACACTCTGCTCTAATATTGCTCTTTGTGTTAATCCAGATGAGACTTATGCGAGAGTTAAGGCAGCAGATGGATTCACATACATCATGGCAAAGGCACTTCTTGACAAGGTTCTTGGTGGAATCGAGAGAGAAGAAGGCACACCTGCTTATGAGATTATTGAAGAATACAAGGGTAAAGACCTTGAATATAAGGAATATGAGCCACTTTACCAGTGTGCAAAGGATGCCGCTGACAAGCAGCACAAGAAAGCATTTTTCGTATACTGCGATAATTATGTAACTATGGAAGATGGTACTGGTATCGTTCATATTGCACCTGCATTTGGTGAAGATGATGCAAGAGTTGGTAGAAAATATGACGCTCCATTTGTTCAGATGGTAGACGAGGCTGGTGTTATGAAGCCTGAGACTCCATTTGCAGGAATGCGTGCTAAGCCAACTAAGAAGGAGATGGAAGCAGGCGCTATCAACTGTGATGTTGAGGTTCTTAAGGAACTTGAGGGCAGAGGAATCCTCTTCTCAGCACCTAAGGTAGAGCATGAATATCCTCATTGCTGGAGATGTGATACACCACTTATCTACTATGCAAGAGAGTCATGGTTTATCAAGATGACAGACCCAGAAGTTAAGGCTAACTTAATTGCTAATAATAAGACAATCAACTGGATTCCAGAGACAATCGGTACAGGACGTTTCGGAGCATGGCTTGAAAATGTTCAGGACTGGGGAATTTCACGAAACAGATACTGGGGTACACCTCTTAATATCTGGCAGTGTGAGGACTGCGGTGAGATGATGTCTATCGGAAGTATCGAAGAACTTAAAGAAAAGTCAGACAATTGTCCAGATAATATTGAGCTTCACAGACCATATGTTGATGCAGTTACATGTAAGTGTCCTAAGTGTCAGGGAACAATGAAGAGAGTTCCAGAAGTTATCGACTGCTGGTTCGATTCAGGTTCAATGCCATTTGCACAGCACCACTATCCATTTGAGAATAAAGAATTATTCGAGCAGCAGTTCCCAGCTAAGTTCATATCTGAAGCTGTTGACCAGACAAGAGGATGGTTCTACTCATTACTTGCTATCTCAACACTGCTCTTTAACAAAGCTCCATATGAGAATGTTATCGTTCTCGGACATGTTCAGGATGCAGATGGACAGAAGATGAGTAAATCAAAGGGTAACGCTGTTGACCCATTTGACGCATTACAGAAGCATGGTGCTGACGCAATCCGCTGGTACTTCTACGAGAATTCAGCTCCTTGGGTTCCTAACAGATTCAAGGATGAGTGGGTTTCAGAAGGTCAGAGAAAGTTCATGGGAACATTCTGGAACACATATGCATTCTTTGTACTGTATGCTAATATTGATAATTTTGATGCTACTAAGTATCAGCTTGAATATGACAAGCTTTCAGTTATGGACAAATGGTTATTATCAAAGCTTAATTCTTTGGTTAAATTCGTTGATAATAACCTTGAGAACTACAAGATTACAGAGACTGCAAGAGCGCTTGAGGACTTCACTGACGAGCTTTCTAACTGGTATGTAAGAAGAAGCCGTGAAAGATTCTGGGCTAAGGGAATGGAGCAGGATAAGATTAATGCTTACATGACTCTTTACACAACACTTGTAACTCTTGCTAAGATTTCTGCACCAATGGTTCCATTCATGACAGAAAGCATTTATAGAAATCTTGTATGTAGCATTGATAAAAATGCGCCTATTTCAATACATTTATGCGACTTCCCTAAGGTTAATGAGCAGTTCATTGACAAGAAGCTTGAGGAGACTATGGATGATGTATTAGACGCAGTTGTTATCGGACGTGCATGCCGTAATTCAACTAATATCAAGAACCGTCAGCCAATTGGCAAAATGTTTATTAAAGCAGACTGGAAGCTTGATGAGTTCTATACAGCTATCATCGCTGATGAGCTTAATGTTAAGGAAGTTGAATACACAGATGATGTCAGAGCATTTACATCATACTCATTCAAGCCACAGATGAAGACTCTCGGACCTAAGTACGGAAAGCTTCTTAATGCAATCAGAACAGCTCTTACAGAGGTTGACGGTAACGCAACTATGGATAAGCTTAACGAGTCAGGAAGCTTCGAGTTAAATGTTGAAGGTCAGGCTATTGAGCTTTCTAAGGACGATGTTCTTATCGAGATGACTCAGAAGGAAGGATTTGTTGCAAGCAGCGACAAGGGAATCACTGTCGTACTTGATACTAACTTAACTCCAGAGCTTATCGAGGAAGGTTTCGTAAGAGAGGTTATCTCTAAGGTTCAGACTATGCGTAAGGACGCTGGTTTCGAGGTTATGGATAAGATTAATCTCTATGTATCAGGCAACGACAAGATAGCTGATATTGTTAATAAGAATGCCGCTCAGGTTAAGACTGTAGTTCTTGCACAGGATATTATCACAGACAAGACTGCCGGATTTGAGAAGGAATGGGATATCAATGGCGAGAAGGTTACACTTGCTGTTGAGAAGCTTGCTTAAGCAGGATAACTAAATAAATGTTAAATAAAGCTGTGTGCTGGTCTTTCGGGGCTGGGGCACAGCTTTTTTGCATGCAGTAGTGGGATTTTTTATTTGTATATGTTATATTTTAATCAGAATGGTATTATATCATGTTGGAAAATTGTATATGACAATGACGGAAAGCCATATACACTGAAGCTTGTGGATAAGGACATTTTTGCTGATTAACAGTAATGATTATTGCTAATATGTCATGTCAAGTGCAGAATGTACCATATATTACCAAATGTGCCATTTTGTATATATTAATCTTAAGATATGGAGATAATTGACATATATTAATATCTATGATAATATTTAATTAGAAAAGAGCTGGATATGCAGGTGATGCTGCATATGGTTCATCGGGACATTTGCAATATTATATTTGGGCACATGAGAGAAGTAATAATTCACATTGATATTATTGTATAGAAAAGGATAGGCTTTTAATAGCACAGATATATTGATATATTTGATGAAAGGGGTGCTTTTTTATGACAACATTCACTCAGATTGGCGCAGTGGGAACAACTGATAATTTGGAGGTCGCACCACACTGGTTAGGCGTGTTAATACTAACTGTATTTGCAGTAGTTGTGATTGCTATATTTATATTTATGGCAAAAGATTTTATCATGCAGGTGTTGTCTAAAAGAATCACAACGACAGCAACTCTTGCATCTAAATTTCAGGAGGAATATGTTAATAAGCGGATGTATGCTGGAACTGGAGCTATCCAGGAAGGACTTGCAGAGAAAGGAATTGCTTATTATTTTACCATGAATCTTGATACTGGAAAAATAGTTACTTTTCCAGTATCTAAGGATATGTATGATGTCTATGCGGAAGGAACGAAGGGAATACTTACATATAAGTATAAAACATTGATGTCCTTTGAGGCAGAAACAGAAGGAACCAAGGTCAGAAAAGATATAAGCGATTTAGAGGGATATTTTGTATCGATGCAAGATAAGTTATAAAATTGCGAACTATAAACATGTGCTGCTTGAGAATCCTAAATGAGTTTTCTTAAGCAGCATTATTTATTAAGATAAAGGGGGAGATTCTATTGAAGAAGGCAGTATTAGCAATATTGATTGCAGGAATGGCTGTATTAACAGCATGTAGTAATAATAATACGGTTAAGAAAGATGACAATGTTTATAAATATTCTGATTATGAATATAAAGATGAGGCTCAATTTTATATGAAGAAAAATGCTGCGGCTGCGGAAAAAGGATATTATTATCTTTCAAATTCTCCAGTTAGCGGTGAGAATTATAAATTTATGTATTACTATGATATGATTAATAACAATAGCGTAGCGTTATGTTCAAAAGTAGATTGTGCGCATGATGATGCAGAGTGCGAGGCATATTTGTCAGATTATGAATGCTTAGGAAGCGCAGTATGGTATTATGATGGAAGAATATACATGATAGAAAAGACAAAGGAGAAGGATATCCTTGTGTCTTATGATAAAACATTAAGAGATAAGAAAACGGAAAAGACATTATCAATAGATGGAATGTCCATATCATCAGCATGGGGTGAAATTAAATATGCGGATGTTGTCAATGGATATATGTATTATCTTCTATATAGTGACTCAGGGATGCTTATGTGTAAGGCGAATCTTGATAATTCATCTGAACCAGAAATAGTAAAGAAATATAATGCACCGTTTAGTGGTGGAACTGATTTCATAGTTACTGACTTGGCATCACTTAATGCAATAGATAATAAAATTTACATTAATCGCAGAATGAGCATATCATTAGAGGCAGAAGAATATATTGTGGAATGTCTTGATACAGATACGGGAAATATTGATTGCTTTATTGATATAACTAGTGATGACGAATTATCTGAGAAAGCAGAATCTAAATATTGGGTTACATCAGAATTATTTTATGACAAAGATGACAACATGTATTTTGCAGGAGTAGATTCAAGTGCATGGTGTCTTTATAGAATGAATCTTAAAACACAGGAAATAAGTGAAGTATTTAAACTGGATAATAAATCAAACAGAAATTATACAAAACTTGCAGGATATGATGGACAGTATTTTTATGTATTTGATAAACCAGACCTTTCTAAAGGGAAAAAGAATATTACAACTGATGATAAAAATATTGTTTATATAGTGGATACAAATGGCGAGATAAAAGATACTTTAGAATTTAATAAGGATCGTACTAAGATGATTGCTGATGTAGATATATTGGGAGGAGACAGAAGATATTTGTTAGTGACAACAACAGACACAGATATTCAACAGTTCAAAGCATCATCTGGCTTAATGGACAAATATGAGAAGATGGTAAAAGAACTTGGAAATAAACCTAAAATAATTAAAGTATGTTTAAGTGCAGTGTTGGACAAAGCTGACATTGGAACAGGAAACAAGGAGTGGATACAGATTACTCCGGAATAGGAGCAAAATGGAATTATTGAGAGTTTTACGGAAAAGTGTTGTATTTATTGCTATTTTTCTTGGAATAATAATCTGGTTGAGCATTTTTAAGATTAATAACACGAATGATAAAAAAGTATATGCTTATTATAATCAGTTGATGTATGAATATGCTAATCAAACAGAAATGATTGGATCATTAACATACAGCAGGTATGCACATGATAAAGGAGATGACTACGAAGCTGACAGGGAATATATTGAAGAAGCAATAAAACTTTTACAGGAAAAATATAAATATGTCAATGCTTCTGATATGTCAAGGGCAGAGAATAATTACAAGAAAATTATTAGCAGTACATTATTTGCAGAGGAGCAAAGCTACTATGTACTTAATGCGCAAAAGTATATGGCAGATTTGGAAAGCAGAGGGGAAATCAATTTCTCTATCACTAATACTACTGCTATAGAAAAACTGGTATCAGACAAGCAACTTCCGGTTATTTTTCTGATGATGATGATATTTGTGCTTATAACTTTTATGGAAGAGTTTGAAAATAATATGTTTCTTCAGATTAGAGGCAGTAAAAATTCCAGAAAAGTATTACCAGTAAAAAGATGTTTTATTATATTGCTTATATCAATAGTGCTTTCATTTGTTTTTAATGGTGTCATTCTGGCAATATATAAGAATATTTATGGCTGCAACATGGGAAGTCCGATACAGAATTCTTATATGTTTAATATGTTCCCGTTAAAGACAAATGTAGCTGCATTTTTTATTATATATTGTATAACATTTGCGATAGCTATGAGTGTGTTGTCATGGCTGGTATATTTTGTTTTCCTTATTACCGGTAATTACAAATTATCAATAGCAGGAACTGGGTTGTTTTTAGTTTTTGAATATATAATTAATATTAATATATCATCTAAGAGTGCATTTTCATTTTTAAAATACATAAATTTTTCAAATGTATTGTTTCCGGGGCAGTCATATTACATATATGAAAACTGGGGAACGGATAATTTTATTACTGATATTCAGAGTACGGCTTGGATTCTGACAATATTACTGGCAATAACAGGATTGATAGGAGTATATATTACATATTCTCATAAATATGCACAGGGCAGGAAGAGTGCCATAACAAAAATAATAGAAAAGTGCTCTCAGTTTATACAGATGTTATTGGGAAAAGTTCCTTTATTTGTATCTGAATTATATAAGACTTTTATATTACAAAAGGGAATAATATTGCTTGCTGCTGCTGTTTATTTATTGATATCATGCAGAATGTACAGAGGTGTTGATTACAGTAATACGGATTTTTCAATGAATAATTTTTATTCTATGTTTAGTGGAAATACCGGAGATAAAGAGTGTGAAGCATATATTGAGGAATGTCGTAATGCTGTCGAAGAGTTAGGAAAAAAATCAGAGACAGATGCTAATTATAAATATAAATTCCGTGAAGCAAGTCAGACTCTTGAAAATATGGAGAATTGTCTGAAGTATGTAAGAAAAGTTAATGAGGAAAAAGGGATAGAAGCTAGAATTGTAAATCCCGCTGCTTATGAGGATATATTTGGCTCAAGGAAATATCAGAACACGGAAAGTCAGAATCTTGTATGCGTAATATTTCTTATTCTCATAATATCAGGTGAATATGTATATGAAAAAAGATGCCATATGATAGCTTTTCTTAACACTTCAAAAGAGAGAAGCAGTGTAAAGGCTGTTAAATTATTAAAAATACTTATTATATCATTTCTTATATGGGGACTTTCTGCATTTATTGATATTTTTAATATATGTCAGTTGTACAGATTAGAACAATTGTCAGCACCAATTCAGAGCCTTCAGATTTTTTATGACCTTCCTTTTAATATCAGCATAGCCGGGTATATGGTAATTGGTCAGGCATTCAGACTGGTTTTATTATTAATAATGTCAATTGGAATATATGGAATTACAAGGGCTTTAGATTATAAAGGCTGTCTTGTAATTACATTTATGGTGTTTGTTATGCCATATATGTTATTTAAATTAGGTATTAATTCTATGAGATATTTTTCTGTTGAGATTCTGATGGATTTTGGAAGAATTATAGGAAAATATTGAAAATATGGCTTGAGAACAATTGAATAATAAAGTTTGCATTTGTAAATATTATTATGTATAATTAAAACATCTATTGTGGGGCGGATTATAATTTTTACAAGGTATTATCGGCGTATTGGGGAGCCGTCCATATTCAGAAGGGAGTTTTAAATACATGGCGACAAGTTTAACACAGAATTTCAGTAAGGAAGAATTCAAGAAGAATGTAATCAGTAATTGTAAGTCTCTTTATAGAAAGAATATTGAAGAGGCTAATGATCAGGAAGTTTTCCAGGCAGTTTCTTATGCTGTTAAGGATATTATTATTGATAAATGGATTGCCACCCATAAGCAGTATGAGAAGGACGATCCTAAGATGGTTTATTATATGTCTATGGAGTTCCTTATGGGACGTGCACTTGGTAACAACATGATTAATCTCTGTGCTTATGATGAGATTAAGGAAGCACTTGACGAGCTTGGTCTTGATATTAATGTTATTGAGGATCAGGAGCCGGACGCAGCTTTAGGTAATGGTGGTCTTGGCCGTCTTGCTGCATGTTTCATGGATTCTTTAGCAACTCTTGAATATCCTGCATATGGATGTGGTATCCGTTATAAATATGGTATGTTCAAGCAGGAGATTAAGGACGGATATCAGGTAGAAGTTCCTGATAACTGGTTAAAGGATGGCAACCCATTTGAAATTAAGAGATCTGAATACAGATATGAAGTTAAATTCGGTGGATATGTTCGTTCTTACAGAGATGAAAAGACTGGAAGAGATATGTTTGTTCAGGAAGATTACCGTTCTGTAATCGCTGTTCCATATGATATTCCTGTTCTTGGATATGGCAATAACACTGTTAACTCTCTTAGAATCTGGGACGCAGAGCCTGTTAATACATTTAACCTTAACTCTTTCGATAAGGGTGATTACCAGAAGGCTATTGAGGAGGAGAACCTTGCAAAGAATATCGTTGAGGTACTTTATCCTAATGATAACCATTATGCCGGTAAGGAATTAAGACTTAAGCAGCAGTATTTCTTCGTATCAGCAAGTGTACAGAGAGCTGTTGACAGATATAAGTCAATGAATAATGGGGATGTTAAGAACATTTATAAGAAGGTTACTTTCCAGCTTAATGATACACATCCAACTGTTGCAGTTGCAGAGCTTATGCGTATCCTTATGGATGAGAACGGACTTGAATGGGATGAGGCATGGGATATCACAACTAAGACTGTTGCTTATACTAACCATACAATTATGGCTGAGGCACTTGAGAAGTGGCCTATTGAGTTGTTCTCAAGACTTCTTCCAAGAATTTACCAGATTGTAGAAGAGATTAACCGTCGTTTCGTAGAAGAGATTAAGGCTAAATATCCTGGAAATCAGGAGAAGGTTCGTAAGATGGCTATTATCTATGACGGACAGGTTAAGATGGCTAATCTTGCAATTGTTGCCGGATATTCTGTTAATGGTGTTGCAAAGCTCCACACAGAAATCTTAAAGAAGCAGGAGTTAAGAGATTTCTATGAAATGATGCCAGAGAAGTTTAATAATAAGACTAACGGTATTACTCAGAGAAGATTCTTAAAGCATGCTAACCCACTTCTTTCTGACTGGATTACAGATAAGATTGGTGATGGATGGGTTACAGATTTAAGCCAGCTTGAAAAGCTTATGCTCTATGTTGATGATCCTAAGGCTCAGCAGGATTTCATGCAGATTAAGTATAAGAACAAGGTTCGTCTTGCCAAGTATATCAAGGAAAATAACGGAATTGATGTTGATCCTAATTCTATCTTTGATGTACAGGTTAAGAGACTTCATGAATATAAGAGACAGTTACTTAATATCTTACATGTTATGTATCTGTACAATCAGATTAAGAGAAATCCTGATTATGATATGGTTCCAAGGACATTTATCTTTGGTGCCAAGGCAGCAGCAGGATACAAGATTGCTAAGCAGACAATCAAGCTTATCAATAATGTAGCTAACGTTATTAATAACGATGCTTCTATCAAGGGCAAGATTAAGGTTGTATTCATTGAGAACTACAGAGTATCTAATGGTGAGATTATATTTGCGGCAGCAGATGTAAGTGAGCAGATATCTACAGCTTCTAAGGAGGCTTCAGGTACAGGTAACATGAAGTTCATGCTTAATGGTGCAATTACTCTTGGTACTATGGATGGAGCAAATGTTGAGATTGTTAATGAAGTTGGTGCTGAAAATGCACAGATATTTGGTCTCAGCTCTGATGAAGTTATACGTTTCGAGAATGAGGGCGGATATGATCCTATGGAAATCTTTAACAATGATCAGGAAATAAGAGATGTTCTTATGGAACTTATCAATGGAAAATATTCTCCAGAGGATACAGAGATGTTCAGAGATATCTACAATTCTCTTCTTAACAATGATGGAGGCAGAAGAGCAGATACTTACTTTATTCTTAAGGACTTCCGTTCATATGCAGAGGCTCAGAGAAAGATTGATGAAAGATACAGAGATACTAACGGCTGGGCTAAGACTGTTATGACTAATACAGCCAAGGCAGGTAAGTTCTCATCAGACAGAACTATTGAAGAGTATGCTACAGAAATCTGGAAGCTTACTAAGACTCCTGTTGAGATGTAATATCGGATTTGTCAGAAGATTATTGAATATTTCCCCGCACTTTGTGTGCGGGGATTTTTACATTTAAAAACAGTATAAACTTTACGAATCTGGAAAACATATTAACATCAAAGCTTTGCGAAATGATAGGAGGATGTTAGTATGGCGAATGTAAGAACGCGAGGAACCGACAAGGTTAAGGTTGTGTCAGCGGTTATTACGCTGGCAGTTATTGTTGCACTTGTGTTTGGGATATTTTCAGTAGCACAGAATGTTAAGAAATCTAAGAACAACAATCTGGTCAATCTGAATGAAACTGAAGGAAATGTGGCTATCAAGACAGATGATGACCCGGATATTCCAGTGGAAGAACCTACAGTAGGTGATGATGATATTATTAATGCCAACGCAAGAGCAAGCATGTCTGATGATGGTGATGGAACTGAGGATGAGGTTACGGAGCAGACAAAGGAGTCTCAGACAGAGGAACAGACGGTCAAGCCTATGACTGAAGCGGAGGTTATGGCAAATGCTATAAGTAAGTATACATTTGACCAGGGAGAGCTTATATACTGGCCTGTCAGCGGAACTGTTACGCTTGGATATAATATGGATTCTACTGTGTATTTTAAGACTCTTGGCATGTACAAATGCAGTCCTGGTATGGTAGTTGCTTCAGATGTCGGAACTAAGGTATGTGCAGCGGCATCAGGTGTAGTTGTTGATGTTGCTGAAAACACTGAAACAGGACTTACTGTAAGGCTTGCAGTAGGTAATGGGTATGAGATGACAACAGGTATGCTTTCAGATGTGAATGTTAAGATTGGAGATACAGTTACAGCCGGTCAGCTTCTTGGTACCGTGGCCGAGCCAACAGCATACTATAAAGAAGAGGGCCCAGGAATATATTTTGCAATGACAAAGGACGGTATTCCTGTTAACCCGATGGATTTCCTCGGTGAATAAATGTTGACAATACGCGTAAAACCGGCACCTGTTAATGATTTTACAAGCAATGTGTGCGGAGAAACAGCCGGCAGTCTCCATTATATAAGTGGGATAACGCCTGAAAGGGCAAAGCAGGTGCTTAATATAGATAAAGGCGGCGGGAATCCGCCGCTTACATATTTTATGGGTGTGTGGTGATTACATAATCGCAACAAAGTTGTACATCAGTATGAAGTGGCAGAGGCTTCCAGCCATAACAAATACATGAAAGATTTCATGTGTTCCGAAGTTAGGGTGCTTTGCGTTAAATGCAGGCATTTTAATTGCATATATTACGCCGCCAATAGTGTAGAAGATTCCGCCGGCGAGAAGCCAGAAGAAAGCGGCTCCGGCAAGTGCTGAATATATCTGAGGAAGAGCCATAACACATGTCCAGCCCATTACAATGTAGAGAACTGAAGATATCCACTTAGGACAAGTTACCCAGAGAAGCTTGAATGTGATAGCAAGAATGGCGATTCCCCACACGATGCCAAACATAACATAGCCATATATATTATGAAGTACAATTAGGCAGACTGGAGTGTATGAGCCTGCGATAAGAACAGGAATCATGCAGTGATCAAGCCTTTTCAGCACAATATTGACATTACTTGATATATCAAATGTGTGATAAGTTGTGCTTGCTGCATACAGAAGAATCATACTTACCATAAATACAGTCATTGAAACAATAGATACGGTTGTTCCATAAGAGGCTGCTTTAAGAATAAGTGGGAATAATCCTGCAATTGCACAGAGCATGCCGATAAAATGTGTTATCGAACTGCCAGGGTCTTTAATAATCATCTGGGCCTTTATCTTAGTGTGTATATTATCATTCTGTAAATGAAGTGCTGGTGCAAAAGTTGTCATAATAAATCCCTCCTCTTATAATGACATGTAGTATTAAAAACTACATCTTGTTGACATGATAATATAACAAATGGTTTGATAATGCAAGCGTTTTATATAAAATTAATAATTATTGACATACCATGTAAGTAGGAATTAAAATTTAGATACAAAAAGCAAAGAAAGGACAAACTATGTTAAATCAGTTTTCAAGAACAGAGCTTCTGTTTGGAAAAGAAGCTATGGATATATTAGAAAATTCCCGTGTCGCAGTATTTGGTGTAGGCGGCGTTGGTGGATATACAGTGGAGGCACTTGTAAGAAGCGGTGTAGGTGCGATTGATGTGATAGATGATGATAAGGTGTGTCTTACCAATCTTAACAGGCAGATTATTGCAACAAGAAAAACAATAGGACAGTATAAGACAGATGTGTGCAAAGAGAGAATTCATGATATTAATCCGAATTGTGAGGTTACTGTACACAAATGTTTTTTCCTTCCGGAGACTAAAGATCAGTTTGATTTTTCAAAATATGACTATGTAGTTGATGCGGTTGATACTGTAACAGCCAAGATAGCACTTGTAATGGCGTGTCAGGAAGCAGGAACCCCGATTATAAGCAGTATGGGTGCTGGTAATAAACTTAATCCGGCGGAATTTGAGGTTGCTGATATATATAAGACATCGGTATGCCCGCTTGCCAAAGTTATGAGAAGAGAATTAAAGAAGAGGAATGTTAAGCACCTTAAGGTCGTATACTCTAAGGAAAAGCCCGTTCGTCCTATTGAGGATATGGGAATCAGCTGTCGTACTAATTGCATATGTCCTCCGGGAGCAGCCCACAAATGTACAGAAAGACGCGATATTCCGGGTTCAACTGCATTTGTACCATCTGTTGTAGGACTTATAATTGCCAGTGAAGTTATTAAAGATATTACACATGATGCAATGGTTAAAACCCGTCATGAAAATGGTGTTGACATTGAAGGCTGATAGTGGTATTTTATATTCAACAACACATTTACACATCAAGTTAGTAGGTTAATGGGAACGCAAAAGCATATTTGCAAATGCATTCATAATAAGGAGGAAAATAAAACATGAGTAAAGTAATTAATAGTGCATTGGAACTTATTGGAAACACACCTCTTCTTAACGCAAGCCGTTACGCTAAGAATGCAGGAATTGAAGGAGTTACACTTCTTACAAAGCTTGAGTATCTTAACCCGGCTGGTTCAGTTAAGGACAGAGTTGCCCTTGCTATGATTGAGGACGCTGAGAAGAAGGGTGAGCTTAAGCCAGGAGCAATGATTATAGAACCAACATCAGGTAATACAGGTATTGGTCTTGCTGCAGTTGCAGTTGCTAAGGGATACAGAGCAGTTCTTACTCTTCCTGATACAATGTCAGTTGAGAGAAGAAATCTTCTTAAGGCTTATGGTGCAGAGATTGTTCTTACAGAAGGCGCTAAGGGTATGAAGGGTGCTATCGCTAAGGCTGAGGAATTAAAGGAGCAGAATCCTGGTTCAGTAATCTTAGGCCAGTTCGTAAATCCAGCTAACCCAGCAGTTCATAAGGCTACAACAGGTCCTGAAATCTGGGAGCAGACAGAAGGAAAGGTTGATATATTTGTTGCAGGTGTGGGTACAGGCGGAACTGTTACAGGTGTTGGTGAATACCTTAAGTCACAGAACCCGGATGTAAAGATTGTTGCTGTAGAGCCAGCTACAAGCCCGGTTCTTTCAAAGGGAGAGGCAGGACCACATAAGATTCAGGGTATTGGTGCAGGATTTGTTCCAGATACACTTAATACTAAGATATATGATGAAGTTATCGCAATCGAGAATGAAGATGCATTCGTAGAGGGTAGAAGCTTTGCAAAGAGCGAGGGTATACTTGTTGGTATCTCTTCAGGTGCAGCACTTAAGGCAGCACAGATACTTGCAGCCCGCCCAGAGAATGCAGGAAAGACAATTGTTGCACTTCTTCCAGATTCAGGTGACAGATATCTTTCAACAGCACTTTTTAATGAACAGTAATATATTAGAAAAAAGGCAGGGACTTGAAAATTTCAAGTCCCTGCCTTTTTTCGTTAGATATTAAGTAAATCACTATATACCTTTAAAGCACCATCTGTATCATGAGCAAGTACCTTCTTGGCAAGTACTTTACCAAGCTGGACACCTTCCTGGTCAAAGCTGTTGATGTTCCATACGAAGCCCTGGAACATAATCTTGTTTTCGAAGTGAGCAAGTAAAGCACCAAGTGTCTTAGGAGTAAGTTTGTCTCCGATAATAATGCTTGAAGGTCTTCCGCCCTTGAAGTTCTTGTTAAGGTTCTCATCTGACTTTCCGCATGCAAATGCGACAATCTGAGCAGCAACATTTGCACAAAGCTTCTGCTGGCTTGTGCTGTCCTGAATTGTAACATCTGTTTCTAACTGGTTGTTCTTAAATCCGATGAACTGTAATGGCACAATGTCAGTTCCCTGATGAAGAAGCTGGTAGAATGAATGCTGACCGTTAGTTCCCGGTTCACCAAAGATAACTGGTCCTGTAGGATAAGTAACTGGCTCACCAAATCTGTTTACTGACTTACCGTTAGATTCCATATCAAGCTGCTGAAGATGAGCAGGAAAACGGCTTAAAGCCTGTGAATATGGAAGAACGGCTGTACAAGGATAACCTAATACATTTCTTTCGTATACACCGATAAGGGCATCTAACATCTCAGGGTTCTTGCGCATATCAGGATTAGCTGATAACTTGTCCTCCTCTGCAGCACCATCAAGGAATTCTGCAAATACTTCAGGTCCGAAAGCAAGTGATAATACTGCACCGCCAACTGATGAAGTAGAAGAGAAACGACCTCCGATATAATCATCCATGAAAAATGCGTCTAAATAATCATCACTCTTGGCAAGTGGTGAAGTCTCGCTTGTTACAGCAATCATGTGCTTAGAAGGATCAAGTCCTGCCTTCTTTAATGCATCCTTAACAAATGATTCATTAGTAAGAGTCTCAAGAGTTGTTCCTGACTTAGAAACAAGTACGAATATAGAATGTGCAACATCAGTAGAAGCAAGCACTGCGGCAGCATCATCTGGATCAACATTGCTTATGAACTTAGCTTCCATCTTAAATGCATTGTTCTTCTTAGCCCAGTTCTCAAGTGCTATGTACATTGCACGAGGACCGAGGTCGCTTCCGCCAATACCAATCTGAACAACAGTAGTGAACTTCTCACCGGCTGCATTAGTAATCTCACCGTTATGTACCTTGTTAGCAAATTCTGCAATTCTTTCCTGCTGTGTCTTGTAAAATGTTCTCTTATCAACGCCATCAGCTTCAACTGCGTCACCTAACTGTCCTCTTGTCATATGATGGAGAACAAGTCTCTTCTCACCAGTGTTAACAACTTCTCCGTTATATAAAGCCTTAAACTTGTCTGCAAGCTGAGCCTCATCAGCGAGCTTTTCAAGTGCAGCAAGCACATTTTCATTAACCTGCTTAGATGCGTAGTTATATGAAAGTCCGGCAGCCATAGGTACGCTGTAATTCTTAACGCGTTCTGCACCATTATCACCAGACATAACCTCTGTAAGACAGGCTGGCTTAACATCTGCTAACTCCTTGTAAGATGAAAGTGTGTCTAAATTGTTCCATGAAACCATAATCCATATCTCCTTCTCTACAAATATTTAATTACACAATAAATTATAACAAAATTATACTATTTAAGGTTGTCGAATTCAAGGAAAAGGAGAAATTAAAAAGAGGAATAAGTCCAAAAACTTATTCCTCTAAAAATCCTTATATTATCCGATTCTATTGGTTTTACAATTAACCAAAGTATCTCTTAAGAAGTCCCTCGAATGCCTTACCATGTCTAGCCTCATCTCTAGCCATCTCATGAACTGTATCATGGATTGCGTCAAGGTTAGCAGCCTTAGCTCTCTTAGCAAGGTCAGTCTTACCTGCTGTTGCGCCGTTCTCAGCTTCAACTCTCATCTCAAGATTCTTCTTAGTGCTGTCTGTTACAACTTCGCCGAGGAGTTCAGCGAACTTGGAAGCATGCTCAGCTTCTTCCCAGGCAGCCTTCTCATAGTAAAGACCGATTTCTGGATAACCCTCTCTGTGAGCAACTCTTGCCATAGCAAGGTACATACCAACCTCTGAACATTCACCTTCAAAGTTAGCTCTTAAATCAGCAACGATATCCTCGCTTACGCCCTTAGCTACGCCAACAACGTGCTCAGCAGCCCATTCTCTTTCTCCTGTCTGTGCAGCGAACTTGCTTGCTGGTGCCTTACATACTGGACAGACGAAATCTGCTGGAAGAGATTCTCCTTCATAAACATAACCACAAACTGTACATACATACTTCATAATAATAATCTCCTTTCGTTTATAAACATAACAGGCATGAGCCTGAACTCTACTTATCGGAACTTCTGAAAATGTTTCATCAGTTCGTAACTAGAATATAACATAAATAAATCAGCTTGTCAATAAAAATAGGAATGATTACTATTTTTATTTTGCTGACTTGTAAAAACGTTAATTTTCCGAAGCACATTTTTCACACAATCCATAGAAGCAGACTGAACCAGCCTCGATTTTGCCCGGAAAATGTGATGAAACATTAGCTCCGAGGTTTTCAAGGATTTCATTGTCTGATGGATTGGTAATATCAATTAAACATTTGCATCTTCTGCACTGAAAATGCAGATGCGGCTTCGTATTGGCATCGTAATGAACGAAACCGTCCTCACATGGAACAGTAACGGCTTCGCCATGCTCCACAAGAAAGGAAAGGTTTCTATAAACTGTTCCAAGACTTATGCTTGGAAAATCATTTTTGACAAATGTGTATACAACATCGGCAGTTGGGTGGTCTTTGCGTGACATAAGAAATGTTTTGATAGCGTCACGCTGACGGCTATGTTTAACAGCGCCCATAAAATCACCTCCGGATTATTATTTACTATTATCTTTAATTAAATTCATAATTTTGTCAATAGAATCCTGCTGCTCACTTTTTTCCATATTAATGATGTACTGGTGTCTGTCAGCATAAAGCTTGCGGACTGCGGCAAGTAAGGTATCCTTATTCATATCCTCCTCCGTAAGAACCATGGAATAACCATGCTCCTTGAAAGAATTGGCATTAAGAATCTGGTCGCCACGGCTTGCATTAGCAGAAAGCGGAATCAGAAGATTAGGCTTCTTGAGAGCAAGCAGTTCGCATATGGCATTGGCACCCGCACGCGAGATAACAATAGAACTGATTGCGAAAAGGTCGCGCATCTGCTCGCTTATGTACTCGAACTGGACATAGCCGGGAGTTCCATTGAGAGAATCGTCCATCTTTCCTTTTCCACACAGGTGAACAACCTGAAAATCCTTAAGAAGTTCAGGTAAAATGCTTCTTACAGCATCATTTACATGGACAGCGCCAGTACTTCCGCCGACAACAAGAATAATAGGTTTGTCAGTTGTGAAGTTGCAAAGGTCAAGTCCGGCAGCTTTGTTGCCAAGCAAAAGCTCCTGTCTGATAGGAGAACCTGTAAGAACAGCTTTTCCTTCAGGAAGGTACTTGAGTGTCTCTGGGAAATTGCAGCATATTTTAGTTGCTTTTCTCATAGCAATCTTGTTGGCAAGGCCGGGTGTCATATCAGATTCGTGGATAATTACTGGAATATGACGGCTTCCGGCGGCAAGAACAACAGGTACAGACACGAAGCCTCCCTTAGAAAATACGATATCAGGTTTGATTTTTTTCATAAGTCTCTTAGCCTGAAAAAGTCCATGAAGCACACGGAATGGATCAGACAGATTCTTAAGACTTCTGTATCTTCTTAATTTGCCGGATGAAATACCATAATAAGGAATTCCAAGATCTTCAATAAGAGTTTTTTCAATACCGGTATATGAACCGATATAGAAAACCTCGTAGCCGGCTTCCTTAAGGCTTGGAAGCAGGGCAATATTAGGTGTTACATGTCCGGCAGTACCACCACCGGTAAGTACTATTTTTTTCATAGGTCATTCTCCTGAAAATATAATAAAATGTCCGATTTGTTCAAATGTATCATTACATTTTATGAGCAAATCTTTCCTTAAAGCTGCAATGCATGCAGAGCGGTTCGACCGCAGTCTTTTTCTTGAATCCTTCCATAAATGCAACGCTTCGTGGGCTTGAAAGGATTTCCTCAAGTGTTGAATCAAGAATATTGCCAAGAGCCATCACACCGTTACCGTCAAGACAGCATGGAACGACAGTTCCGTCACACAGAATAGCCATATGCTGGCGGAGTCCCTGACAGAATCCGCGCTCATTGCAATAAGTGCTGTTCACATCAGGCCATTCAAACGGAGACTGAACATTAATATAAAGATGTCTCTTGATTGTGCAGTTCTTCTCACCAAACAGAAAAGGCTCTTTCTTAGTATTCCAGAGTCTTAGTGAAATCTCTGTTTCAGTCTTATCAAGAAGCGTCTCGCAGGATTCAAAAAGATTATGAATATAAGAATCCATGTCAATGCAGTCGTTATCGTCAGCGCTGTGAAGCGACACATTAATCTGATGTACAGGATACTCCAGTAAAACCGGAAGCTTCTCTTTAATAAGAGTGGCATTGGTAGTAAGATTTACTGTCATATCAGCGTCCTGACATATCTTAAGAATTTCACCAAGCTGTGGATGCAGAAGCGGCTCACCTTTAACATGAAGATAAATGTAATTAGTATAATGTCCGATTCTTTCAATCACTGTGCGGAATTCGTCCACACTCATAAAATGTGGTTTTCTCAGAGTTTCCTGACAGAAAGAACAGTGCAGGTTGCAGCTGCTTGTTATCTCGACATAAACTCTTTTAAATCGCGCGACACTATTCATTATCTTTCTTATATTCCTTTAAGGCTTTGGCAAGCTGGTCAGGACATGATGTGTCCTTATAGCCACATTTGATACCGTCCATTCTTTTGATAGCTTCGTCAATGTCCATGCCCTCGATAAGAGCAGCAACGCCCTGAGTATTGCCGGCACATCCGCCAGTGAAATGCACATTAACAACCTTTCCATCAACAACATCAAAATCTATCGCGCGTGAACATACGCCTGAAGTCTTAAATTTCATAAAAATCTCCTTACTTATCTTTTTTTACAGTATAACACTTTTACATGATATGAAAAAGCATAAGTTGTTTTATTGCAAATGTTCAATTATAATGTATGCAGTTAGAAATGAATATATTAAGGAGGCTAAAATCCTCTCCTCGCCAAGGGGCTCGGATTTTGCTTCGCAAAACAAGGAGGATTTATGATAGGTATTATTGGTGCAATGGACGAAGAAGTAGAACAGCTTGTTGAGGTGATGGAGATTACCCGCGAGGAAACTAAGGCATGCATGACATTTAAAGCAGGAAAGCTTGCCGGGAAAGATGTTGTTATTGTAAGAAGCGGAATCGGTAAGGTTAATGCAGCGGCATGCACACAGATTCTTGTCGATGACTTCAAAGCAGACTACATTATTAATACAGGAATCGCTGGTTCACTTAAGGCAGAGATTGATATTGCAGATGTTGTTATTTCATCAGATGTTCTTCATCATGACATGGATGCGACAGGATTTGGATATCCTTTAGGACAGATTCCAAGAATGGATACACTTTCATTTGCAGCAGACGAAAGACTTATTAAACTTGCTGGCGAGGCTTGTAAAAATGCAGTTCCGGAAATCGGAGTACATGTCGGCAGAGTTGTAAGCGGCGACCAGTTCATATCAGACAAGGCTGTTAAGGAGAGAATCAGCAGCAATTTCGATGGCTTCTGTACAGAGATGGAGGGAGCAGCGATAGCACAGGTTTCTTACCTTAATAAAGTTCCATTTGTAATATTAAGAACTATATCAGATAAGGCTGATGACAGCGCAACAATGGATTACCCTGCATTTGAAAAGCTCGCAATTGCTAACAATGTCAAGGTTATGAAGGAACTTGTTGCAAATATTTAATCAGACGGTGGTTCGACAATATCTGCTTTAATTAAGATGTATAATGCGGTAGTATTCAATGTCTTTTGGGAGGTTTGTATGCAGACTGTATTAATAGCAATCAGGAATTATGCAGATGATGACAGCGGAAATGTCGATATACATAGCAGGCTGACTGTAAAACCATTTAAGAAAATGAAAGGCGCAGGACGACTTTTTTTACTAAAAAATGTAGACAGGGAGCTTGTGAAACTAAATAAACAGTACAGGGAAATTATTAAAAATGTACGATAATTATGCAAAAATGTGCAGAAACGGAGGATTATTATGAAGATACTTATGTTGGAAACTATGACATACGGGGATGATATTTCGCTTGAGCAGTTTAACAGGCTTGGCGAGGTTGTGACATACAGCTTAAGTTCTTATGAGGAAGCTGTTGCAAGAATGAAAGAGCATAATCCTGATGTCGTTATTATTAATAAAACTAACATGAACGCAGAGTGCATGGCAGCTGCGCCTAATCTTAAGATGGTGGCAGAGGCAGCTACAGGCTACAACAATATTGATATAGAATATGCCAAAGCGCATGGAATAAGGGTTGCCAATGTTGCCGGATATTCAACACAGTCAGTTATACAGCACACATTTGCACTTGCATTTTATCTTATCGAGAAGATGAGATATTATGATGACTTCGTAAAGAGCGGTGAGTATGCCGAGTGGCCTTGCTTCTCACATTTTGCAAATGTGTTTCACGAACTGGCAGGAAAGACATGGGGAATTGTCGGACTTGGCAATATAGGAAGAGGCGTTGCTAAGATTGCGGCAGACTTTGGCTGTAATGTAATATACTATTCAGCAAGCGGTCACAGCTATGATGTGCCATACGAAAGATATGAGCTTGATGAATTTTTGAAGAAATCGGACATTGTGTCAATTCATGCACCGCTTAACAAATATACAGAAAATCTGTTTAATTATGAGACACTTAAGAAGATGAAGAGCAGCGCAGTTATTCTGAATCTTGGACGTGGCCCGATTGTTAATGACGCAGACCTTGTAAAAGCGCTTAACGAAGGCGTGATTGCAGCGGCAGGACTTGATGTAATAACTACTGAGCCGGTTGTTAAGGACAATCCTCTTCTTACAATTAAGGACAGCAACAAGCTTATCGTTACCCCTCATGTTGCATGGGCGACATACGAGGCGAGAACCCGCCTGATGGACGAGATATATCTTAATATCAGGGCATATATGGACGGGGAAGAGCGAAATGTTATTGTTTAATGTATGGTAATAATTAGATGTTAAAAAGAAGAATGCTTTTTTAAAACGCAATATATCAAATAAGATTGATATTCTTCGCGCAAAAAGTCAATGAATTTCTAATCTTCCTCAATAACCTCAATTTCCATATAAGCAAATTCGATATCTTCAACAAAGTTATCTTTAGTGAAGCGTACTTTCGAGTGGCGCTGGAATTCTGAAACATTGGAATCGAGCCAGATTGGCTCGGCAAGGTCGAATTCATAGCATGCGTCATGAATAGCAGCGAATATTTTGCGGGTTCTGTTTAAATCAGAATCCGCATTTTTAATTACAGTGTCTTTGATAAGATGCCCTCTGTCGTCAAAGAGCTTACACCACATTCTAAACATATCAGAAATCCTCACTATCTATCAGTATTGTGAATGGACCGTCGTTTTCAAGGCTGACCTTCATATCAGCACCGAATCTGCCGGTTTCAACTTTAGGAACACGTTCACGGCACATTGCCACAAATTTTTCATAAAGGGCGTTAGCCATATCAGGCGCGCCGGCATTAGTAAAGCTTGGACGGTTGCCTTTGCGGCAGTCCGCATAAAGTGTAAACTGGCTTACAATAAGCAGCTCGCCACCGACATCTGCCAGTGACAGATTAGTTTTGCCATTCTCGTCCTCAAAAATACGCATTTTGCATATCTTGTCTACATATTTTGGAAGCATTTCTTCTGTATCGTCCTGACCAGCCCCGAAAAGAATCAGAAGCCCATGTCCGATATTTCCAACAACTTCGCCATCTATCTTAACATTTGCATGATTAACACGTTGTATTACGAATCTCATATTAAACTCCTTAAATGTGTGAATAACTGAATATTATACGCTTAGGGGGGATGTGTCAACTTGTTAAGGAACATTATTATTATATGAGTTTTATCTTCTGTCTGCCGATTTAGACGCCGTTTCCTATAAAATTTAAAAATAAGTTAACTTTATAGGTAGAATTTGAGAAAAATAGGTGTATTTTGAAAAAAATGTTGTGAAAATGCAGAAAAAGACCTATAAGATGACTTCAAAAGAAAATTTATAGGAACATTTTGCTGTGTAGACAGCTTAAATGATAGAAAATGGCTGAAATGTTCCTATAAGAAAATAAAAAATGCGACTACCGATAGGTATCATGTTGCAATCAATAATCGACAGGTGATACAATCTAAGCAACAGCAATAAGGTAGGAGGCATGAGTATGTTAAAGAATATTCTGGTAGGTCAGTCAGGCGGACCGACATCGGTTATTAATTCATCATTATATGGAGTGATTGAGGAAGGACTTAGAAATAAGGAAAAGATTGGCACTGTGTATGGCATGGTGCATGGAATTGAGGGATTTCTGGCAGGCAATTTCATTAATCTTTCTGAAGTGGCAGATAATGAGCCAATTGATAGATTAAAGATAACACCGGCTTCTTTTCTTGGAAGTTGCAGGTATATGCTTCCAGAAGATTTAGGGGATAATGTGTATGATAAATTGTTTGATACATTTGCACAGATGAACATTGGATATGTGTTCTATATTGGTGGCAATGATTCAATGGATACAGTGTCAAAATTATCAAGAGTGGCATTATTGAAGAAATCGGACATAAGATTTATAGGTGTACCTAAGACAATTGATAATGATCTTGTAATGACAGATCATACTCCAGGGTATGGTTCAACTGCAAAATATGTTGCTTCAACATTAAAAGAAATTATACTTGACGCAACATGTTATGCACATCCGTCTGTGACAATTGTTGAACTTATGGGAAGGCATGCAGGCTGGGTTACAGCGGCATCAGTACTTGCTAGAACAGAGTATAGCAGAAATCCTTATCTTATATATATGCCAGAGCATGCATTTGATATGGAAGAATTCAAGAAGTCACTTAAGGCGGCACTTGAACAGGAAACTGCAGTTGTTGTGTGCGTATCAGAAGGAATTGCGGACAAAGACGGCAGATTCATATGTGAATATGCAGATGCAGCATCGGTTGATGGTTTTGGACATAAGATGCTTACAGGCTGTGGAAAGTATCTTGAAAATTATGTTAAAGCAGAATTTGGAATCAAATGCAGAAGTATTGAGCTTAATCTTCCACAGAGATGTTCATCACTTCTTGCTTCAGCAACAGATATTGATGAAGCCGAAAAAGCAGGAAAGGCAGCGGTTGTAGCAGCTCTTGACGGTGAAACTGGAAAAATGATTACGTTTGTAAGAGATGATACTAACGGATATGAGATTAATTACGGACTTGCAGATGTGAACGATATATGCAATAAGGAAAAGAAGTTCCCAGCAGAATGGATAACCGCAGATGGAACAGATATTTCTGATGAGTATATTAAGTATGTAAGACCACTTATTCAGGGAACTAATATTGCGGAGTATTCAGATGGGGTGCCGGTTCATCTGAAGCCTGCTTATTACAGATAACATTAAATATTAAATAAAAATAAAAATGACAGCACGCTATTGACAGCGTGCTGTCATTTTTGTAATATATCAAAGCTACTTAAGAATTTTATTAAAAGAATGGCAGGTTAGGATGCCGTTTTGTTACGAAGGGAGCAGATATGCAGCGGGAGTCACTCCATTGTGGAGAGCTTATAAAGCGTCTTAATGATATTCTTGGAAGATGTTCCAATGAGGAGTTAAGAGCAGATGACATGACATCTTCACAGGTTAAGATGCTTATGATGATTAATGAAACTAAAGATGAATGTATTACGCTTAAGGAGCTTGAGAAGCACTTTGGCGTAGCCCAGGCGACAATAGCGGGAACAGCAGCGAGGCTTGAAAAGAAGGGAATGATAGAAAGCTTCTATGACCCTTCGGATAAAAGAGTCAAGCATGTGAGAATAACAGACAAGGGCAGAACCATGTGCGTTCATGCAGGTAAGGCAATGCATGACAAAGAAAAATGGTTTCTTTCATCGCTTTCTGCTGACGAAAAAGAAGAATTACACCGTCTGTTACAAAAAGTATACGATGATGTGAATAACTGTGAAAGGAAGTGTAAGAAATGTTAAAAACTTTATCAGCATATATTGGTGAGTATAAAAAAGTCTCGATAAAAACGCCAATATATATAATTGTTGAAGTGCTTATGGAAATACTTATTCCGTTTGTTACGGCAAGTATTATCGATAAGGGTATTCAGGCGGGAGACATGAGCAAGGTGTTGATGTACGGTGGACTTATGCTTGTGCTTGCATTTATAAGTCTATTTGCTGGAATTCAGGCAGGAAAATATTCGGCTTTGGCCTCTACCGGCTTTGCATGTAATTTAAGAGAGGGAATCTATTCGAATATCCAGAATTTCGCATTCTCTAATATAGACAAATACAGCACAGCAGGTCTTATTACCCGTATGACTACTGATGTTACAAATGTGCAGAATGCATATCAGATGATTCTTAGAATTGCGGTAAGAGCACCACTTATGATGATATGCAGTATGGTTATGTGCTTTATTATCAATCCTACATTAAGTTTTATATTCTTAGGTGCGCTTATTCTTCTTGGATTTGTACTTTTCTTTATTATATATAAGGTTACTCCAATATTCACAGAAGGTTTTGCTAAATATGATGATTTAAATGCGAGTGTTCAGGAGAATGTCACAGGAATCAGAGTTGTCAAAGCATTTGTAAGAGAAGACCATGAGAATAAGAAATTCAGTAAGGCTGCCGGGAATCTTTACAAAATATTTGTTAAGGCGGAATCATGGCTTGCATTCAACAATCCTATTATGATGTTTGTTATATACGGAAGTATTATTGCACTTTCATGGTTTGCAGCACATTTTATTACTGATGGAACTATGACAACGGGTAACCTGACATCAATGTTTTGCTATGTAATGAGCATGATGATGTCACTTATGATGCTTTCTATGATATTTGTTATGGTTTCGATGAGTGTGGCGAGTGCAAGACGAATTGCTGAGGTTCTTAATGAGAAGGCTGATATTACTAATCCGGAGAATCCGGTTATGGAAGTACCTGACGGAAGAATTGATTTCAACCATGTGAACTTCACATACAAGAAAGACAGCGACAAGGATGCTCTTGAAGACATAGATATCCATATAAATGCGGGCGAAACAATCGGTATTATAGGCGGAACGGGCTGTGGAAAGTCAAGCTTCGTTAATCTGATAAGCCGTCTGTATGATGTTAAGGATGGTTCTGTATGCGTAGGCGGAATTGATGTAAGAGACTACGACCTTGAAACTCTTCGTAATGAGGTTTCAGTTGTTCTTCAGAAAAATGTGCTTTTCTCAGGAACTATTCTTGATAATTTGAGATGGGGCGATGAAAATGCGTCTGAGGAGGATTGCATAGAAGCCTGCCGTCAGGCCTGTGCAGATGAATTTATCGAGAGAATGCCTGATAAATACAATACATGGATTGAGCAGGGGGGAAGCAATGTTTCCGGTGGTCAGAGACAGAGACTTTGTATCGCAAGAGCACTGCTTAAGCACCCGAAGGTTCTTATTCTTGATGATTCAACAAGTGCTGTTGATACAGCCACAGACGCTAAGATTAAGAAAGCATTTGCAACAAAGATACCAGGAACTACCAAGATTATCGTATCACAGAGAATTTCAAGTATTCAGGACGCAGACAGAATATTGGTGCTTGAGAATGGCTGTGTGAGTGGTTTTGATACTCATGAAAATCTTGTTGAGAACAATAAAGTTTACCGCGAAATCTACGAGGTCCAGACACAGGGCGGCGGTGATTTTGACGAGGCAGGAGAATAGGAGGCAGCATATGGATAAGAATATTGATATGAAGAATAAGAAGAATAAAGAAAATCCACTTCATCTTATGAAGAGGCTGCTTGGATATATTTTAAAGAATTACAAGTTTTCGTGTATAGCAGTGCTTGTGTGCATTCTTGTTTCAGCACTTACAACACTGATAGCAACGCTGTTTATCCAGAAGCTTATTGACAGTTATATTATTCCGCTGACACAGTCAGCAGTACATGATTATGCACCGCTTGCAGGCGCACTTATTAAGCTCGCTGCAGTTCTTATGGTCGGTGTATTATGTTCATATTGCTACAACAGAATTATGGTAAATGTTGGTCAGGGAACTTTAAAGAAGTTGAGATTAGAGCTGTTTACTAATATGGAGTCACTTCCTATTAAGTATTTTGATACTCATGCACACGGCGATATCATGTCAGTATATACTAACGATATCGACACATTAAGACAGCTTATAAGTCAGAGTATACCTCAGGTCATCAATTCATGCATTACACTTGTATCTACATTTGTAAGTATGATTGTGCTTGATATTCCGCTTACAATCGTATCGGTTGTGATGGTTGTTATTATGCTTTATGTAACTTCCAAGCTGAGTGCACTTTCCGGAAAATATTTCGTTGAGCAGCAGAAGGATATCGGTAAGGTTAACGCTTATATCGAAGAAATGATGGAAGGACAGAAGGTTGTCAAGGTGTTCTGCCACGAGGACAAAAGTATTGAGCAGTTTAAGGAGATTAACAACAGGCTTCGTGAGAGTGCCAATAACGCTAACAAGGTTGCTAATATCACAATGCCTGTTAATGGTAATATAGGTAATATCAGCTATGTATTATGTGCAATAGTTGGTGGTATTCTTGCTCTGAGTGATTTTTCAGGACTTACAATTGGTACACTTGTTGCTTTCTTAAGTCTTAACAAGAGCTTTACACAGCCTGTAACACAGATAAGCCAGCAGGTGAGCAGTATCGTTATGGCGATGGCTGGTGCCGGAAGAGTATTTGAGTTATGTGACGAGAAGCCGGAGGTTGACGAAGGTTTCGTTGAGCTTGTAAATGTAAGATACAACAAGAACAATGAGCTTATTGAGACTAAAGAAAATACTGAGATGTGGGCATGGAAGAAGCCGGCAAAGGACGGCAGTAGTGCAGAGTACACAAGACTTGCTGGTGATGTAACATTTGACGGAGTTGACTTTGGCTATAATCCGGACAAAATGGTACTTCACGATATTAAAATGTATGCTACACCGGGACAGAAGATTGCATTTGTCGGAAGTACCGGAGCAGGAAAAACTACAATTACTAATCTTATCAACAGGTTCTATGATATTCAGGATGGTAAAATCAGATATGATGGAATTAACATCAACAATATTAAGAAAAATGATTTAAGACGAAGCCTTGGTATCGTTCTTCAGGATACTAACCTCTTTACGGGTACAATCATGGATAATATCAGATACGGAAGGCTTGAGGCGAGTGATGAGGAATGCATCGCAGCAGCAAGACTTGCCAATGCTGATGGATTCATCAAGAGACTTCCGGATGGCTATAATACTGTGCTTTATGGCGGAGGTGCTAATTTAAGCCAGGGACAGAGACAGCTTCTTGCAATTGCAAGAGCAGCGGTAGCAGACCCACCTGTACTTATTCTTGATGAAGCTACTTCATCTATTGATACAAGAACAGAGCGACTTGTCCAGAAGGGTATGGATGCGCTTATGTCAGGAAGAACATCATTTGTTATTGCCCACAGACTTTCTACAGTCCGCAATGCAGACTGTATTATGGTTATGGAGCAGGGAAGAATTATCGAGCGTGGAACACACGACCAGCTCATGGAAGAGAAGGGCAGATATTATCAGTTGTATACTGGTAAGAGCATATCAGCGTAGACAGAAACAAAAAAGCAGGTGAGGAAAATCCTACCTGCTTTTTATTATGTAATAAGATTATTATTATGCATTAATATTAAGATGTCTTGGAAGACCGTCTACCATGATTGGTGAAAGCTCAGCCTGGATAAGTGGTCTGATGTAGTGGATGAGGTCGTCTGTTACGAAGTCATCATCTGTAATCCACTCAAGAGGAACTTTCTTCTCGATGTTAGCAATCTGGTGAACATCATTAGTCTCTGTGATGCACATATATGGATCATCAGAAACTCTCTTAAGAACAACAACCTTACCTGTCTCGCCTTCAAATGCAGCCTTAACAGCAGCACCACCAACGTTGTATGCTTCTGTGATATCTGTACGGCTTGTCATATGAGCTGCACAACGCTGAAGTGTTGAAAGCTCGATAGCACGAGTCTTGATGCCAAGTTCAGCACCAATCTTGTTAGCAAGGAATTTAGCTGAGCCAGCAAGCTGCTTGTGACCAAATGCATCTACGAATTCTACATGCTCTGAAAGCTCGAATACATATCTTCCGTCAGCAACCTTAATACCTTCTGAAACAGCGATAACCATTGAACGGCCCTTAGCTGCAATTTCTTTAACTCTTGCCATGAAATGGTCGATATCAAATACTTTCTCTGGAAGGTAGATAAGGTCTACACCTTCGCAGTCATCACTCTTTGCAAGAGCAGCAGCGGCTGTAAGCCATCCGGCATTACGTCCCATAATCTCTACAATAGTAACTGTAGGATAATCATATACAAGACCATCTCTGATGATTTCCTTCATAGTAGCTGCGATAAACTTGGCAGCAGAACCAAATCCTGGTGTGTGGTCTGTAACAGCTAAGTCATTATCAATAGTCTTAGGTACACCCATGAATTTAATATCGCTTCCGGTTACGATTGCGTAATCAGATAACTTCTTGATAGTATCCATTGAGTCGTTACCACCAATATAGAAGAAATATTTGATATCAAGATCATCAAGAATCTTGAAAATCTTATCAAATGTTTCTCTGTCTTCGCTTATCTCAGGAAGCTTGTACCTGCATGAACCAAGATAAGATGAAGGTGTTCTCTTTAATAAATCAATATCCATTGTTGAGTTAATCTTCTCTGAAAGGTCAACATACTGACCATCAAGAAGTCCCTTAATACCGTGGAGCATACCATAAACTTTCTTAGCTCCTCTGTCTATGGCTGTCTTATATACCCCAGCAAGACTTGAGTTGATAACAGAAGTAGGTCCTCCTGACTGTCCAACTATAACATTACCATCCATATTATATTCTCCTCCGAATCATATTTCTGCATAAAAAATGCAAGTGATTATGTGCATAGTTTAGCACAATTTCTATAATCATACAACTTAAATGTTGAATATATTAATAATTATATTTATGCAAATGTACAGGCTTTTATGATATAATTTTCAAGGTGATTTTAATGCCGCATGTACAAGATTATGAGATTATGTTTATGGGCAGGAATGGAGATTAATATGTCAGTTAAGATTAATTCTTACAAAGGGAGAAGCATAAGACAGGTATACAAGGAGAGAATCAAGAAGGATGAATATTCTAATGCGATTGACAGAATATGTAATAGATATAAGTTAGGACACATTAAGCAGAATGAGTCTGGCAGGGAATATAAGAACAGGATGAATAAGCTGTTTTCAGATGATGTGATACAGAGTATGAAGAAATATTCGCATCATGGACGTACAAGCCTTTTCGGGCACAGTGTACATGTTTCTTATTATAATTATCTTGTGTGCAAGAAATTACATCTTGATGAGAAGGCAGGAGCTAAGGCAGGACTTTTACATGACCTGTTTCTGTACGACTGGCACAAGTATTCGCCTGGGAAGGGTGAGAGACTTCATGGTTTTGAGCATCCTACAAAGGCACTTAAGAATGCAGGAAAGTATTTTGATATAACAGAAAAAGAGGGAGACATGATTGCAAAGCATATGTTTCCATTGACAGTTACACCACCAAAATATAAAGAAACATTTGTTATTGTACTTGTAGATAAATTCTGCAGCTTTAATGAGGTGCTGGATGATTTCATACACAGGAAGTTCTGTGGAGCAAAGGATACAAGAATTAAATGGTTTGGTGCAGGTAAGGGAGAGAAACGATGAAATATTTAAGTGAAGAGCAGAATAAATGTTTTGTGGGAACGGGAGAACTTAATAAAGCTGGTGATAGTCTGGCTGTTTTCCTTGACAAATACGACCCTGATAAATATCAGAATCCATGCAACACTGTGGATACGCTTGTATTTACAAAGGAAGATTCACAGGTTAAGAGAATTCTTCTTATAAAAAGAGGAAATCATCCATGTATTGGATTGTGGGCGTGTCCGGGAGGCTTTGTTGAGTTTAAAGAGAATCTATATGATGCGGCTTTAAGAGAGCTTCAGGAGGAAACTGGTCTGCATGATATTGAAGCAGAACAGCTTAAATCATATGGCGATTATGACCGTGACCCAAGAACAAGGATTATTACAACAGCATTTGTTGCATTGATAGATGAAGGCAGCCAGAAGGCTCAGGCTGGTGATGATGCAAGAGAGGCCGGATGGTTTGATATATCAGATGAACTGGTTAATAAGACAGAGGATAAGTCACTTATTAAGGAAGAATGGCTGTGCAGGCTGTCCAATGCTGATAAGAATATTAATATCTGTGCAAGGGTGGAAGTTACCTATAGAAAAGGTATTCTTAAGAACCGCACATATAAGGTTGTTGACGGCGATGGGCTGGCAGCAGACCATGCGGCTATTATACTGGAAGGATACCATCATGTTAAGGAGGCATTTAACGCATGAGTGAGAAGATAAAGAAGAACGAGAAAGCTAAGAAGCAGACATGGAGAGCCGGCAATATGCTATATCCTGTGCCTGCTGTTATGGTAAGCTGTGCAAGAAAAGGAGAGAAGCCTAATATTATTACGGTTGCATGGGCAGGAACTGTATGCTCTGATCCGGCGATGGTTTCGATATCTGTAAGAAAAGAACGCTACAGCCATGACATTATTAAGGAAACAGGAGAATTCGTTATTAATCTTACAACAAGAAAGCTTGCGAGAGCCACTGATTATTGTGGAGTAAAATCTGGCAGGGACGTTGACAAATTTGCAGATATGCATCTTACAGCAGCACCGTCAGTTAAGATTGAAGCTCCAGCAATTGCAGAAAGTCCTGTCAATATCGAATGTAAGGTAAAGCAGGTGTTAGAGCTTGGAAGCCACGATATGTTTATAGCAGAGGTTATGGCTGTAAATGTAGATGAAAGCCTGTTAGATGAGAAGGGAACACTGCATTTGTCAGACGCAGACCTTATTGCATATTCGCATGGAAGATATTATGGACTTGGTGATTTCATAGGTAAGTTCGGATATTCCGTACAGAAGCCTTCTAAGCCAAAATCTTCCAGAAAGAAAAAATAGGGTTTACAAACCCAATATCCTGTGTTAGTATAATTGTTACGAAATTGTTACAAATATATTACAAGAAGATAACTATATATTAACATAGTATTTGGAGGAACTCATGGAACGCTTGTCAAGATATGGCAGACGAATGAAGCTCACAATGATTAACACAATGACAGTTGCGAGCCTTGTCTGTATTATAGCAATTCCATTTTTGACTAAAAATTTATTAAAAACGGAAGCTGATTATTATAGTATAACAATTAATGGCATGAAGGTTGGTGCAGCCAACACTGAAGAAGAGGTTATTATTGCTCTTGCTTCAGCAAGACAGGAATTAAGTGCACAGTATAGTGATGTTGTGTATATGGATCCTGACATTGAGATTAATAAAGAAAGCAGGAATGTTGCACAAAGAATGAGTGTGAATCAGTTGTCAGGCGCTATTTACAGTTATATGTTCGATAATGTTATGGATGTTGATTTCCATATGTATTATACAGTAAGACTTGGAGATTTCGTTGTTACATTGGAGTCTAAGGAAGATGTAATAAAGTTATTTGAGAAGCTGATACAGAAGTATGATCCGAACAATGCATTTACAGTGTCTCTTGATACACTTGATGCTGCTACAGGAACTTATACTGTTTCAGTTAATGAGAAGGCTAAAGAAAGTACAGCAGCAGAGATTGTTTCATCAGCTATCAGTGGTACAGCGGTATCACAGGATGGGCAGACTGTTGCTGACGGAGACGGGCTTACAGGTATTGGTTTCAGTAATGATGTGGTTGTTGTTGAAGTACCGGCAGATAATGCTGTAACAACTTCAGTTACAGATGCCTATGAAAATATAACTAAGGAGCATGCTGAAAAGACAGTATATACTGTTCAGGCAGGAGATGTTTTATCAGTTATTGCCCAGAATAACGGACTTACAATATCAGAGTTATTAAGTCTTAATTCTAATCTGACAGAGAATAGTGTTATTGCACCAGGAGACTCAATAATTATTACTGTTCCAAAGTCAGAGATATCAGTTATAACAACTTATCAGATGAGTTATGAGGAGGATTACGAAGCAGAGCCTAATTATGAGGATGATAATACTAATTACAGAGGAACCAATACTGTTATATCTGAAGGCACTGTAGGACACAGAGCAGTAATAGCAGAGGTTACTTATACTAATGGTAATGAGACTGGAAGAACATATGTAAAGGAAGATATTATTAAGGAATCTGTTCCTAAGACTATTGCGGTTGGAACACTTACCCCTCCAACATATTTAAAGCCGGTAGCTGGAGGTTCGTTCTCGTCAGGATATGGCTACAGATGGGGAAGTCTTCATAAAGGTGTTGACTGGTCTGTAACACAGGGAACAACAGTTACAGCAGCAGCAGCAGGAACTGTAACAAGAGCAGGATGGTTTGCTGATTATGGATATTGCGTAGATATAACGCACAGTAACGGAACAATGACAAGATATGGTCATCTTAGTTCTATAAATGTAAGCGTTGGACAGAGCGTATCACAGGGACAGGCTATTGCCGCATCAGGTAATACAGGCTACAGTACAGGCCCGCATCTTCATTTTGAAATATGGGTTGGAGGTTCTCCTGTTAATCCGCTTAACTATGTTAATAAGTACTAGAGTGATAAAATTACCGGATATTTTTATAAGGCTGCCCTGATAAAGGACAGCCTTTGTTATGTGACAAATTGCAATTTTTTGCATATAATTATAACAAGGGTGAATTTGCCATATTTTTATAAATGTATTTGCAACGAAAATCTTTACAAATCAAAGTTCTGTGATATACTTTATAAGATGTGACTATTATGTTTAGAGGTGCTATATGGAACAATATGTTGTCAAGGGTGGAGTGCCACTCAGAGGAAAAGTTTCCATTGGTGGTGCGAAGAATGCAGCTTTAGGTATTCTTGCAGCAGCAATTATGACAGATGATACTGTAACAATTGAAAATGTACCTAATGTTAGAGACACAAGAGTTTTACTTCAGGCTATAGAAGGAATTGGTGCTAAGGTTAAGTATGTTTATAACAATTCCGTTCAGATAAATGGTGGTTCAATCTGTGATACCAATGTAGAATATGATTATATAAGAAAAATAAGAGCATCTTACTATCTGTTAGGTGCTTTACTTGGTAAGTACAATGAGGCTCATGTTGCACTCCCAGGAGGATGCAATATCGGAAGCCGTCCAATTGACCAGCATATCAAGGGCTTTAAGGCACTTGGTGCGGATGTTGATATAGATTGTGGAGTTGTACATGCAAAGGCAGAGAAGCTTACAGGAGCTCATGTTTATTTTGATGTTGTAACAGTTGGTGCAACAATTAACCTTATGATGGCTTCATGTATGGCAGAGGGAGACACTATTCTGGAAAATGCGGCTAAGGAACCGCATATAGTTGATGTAGCGAATTTCCTTAATTCTATGGGTGCTAACATTAAAGGTGCAGGAACTGATGTAATCCGTATCAAAGGCGTTAAGAGACTTCACGGATGTACTTATTCTATTATTCCGGATCAGATTGAGGCCGGAACATTTATGATGGCAGCAGCAGCTACACATGGTGATGTTGTTATTCAGGATATTATTCCTAAGCATATGGAATCAATATCTGCAAAGTTAATTGAGATGGGATGCAGGATTGAGGAAGGTGATGACAGCTTAAGAGTTATAGCAGAGGGCTGTACACTTAGGAGTACTAATGTTAAGACTTTGCCATATCCTGGATTTCCAACGGATATGCAGCCACAGATTTCAGTTGTACTTGCACTTGCTGAAGGTTCAAGTATGGTAACTGAGAGCATATTTGAGAACAGATTCAAATATGTAGATGAGCTTGGAAGAATGGGTGCCAAGATTAAGGTTGAGGGTAACACAGCCTATATTGAAGGTGTTAAAAGTTTTTGTGGTGTGCAGCTTAATGCTCCGGATTTAAGAGCTGGTGCGGCACTTGTTATTGCTGCGCTCGCAGCAGATGGTATATCAGAGATTGATGATATTGAGTATATCCAGAGAGGTTATGAGGATTTTGAAGGAAAGATTACTAACCTTGGTGGAATTATTAAAAGAGTTGATTCAGAGAGAGAACTTCAGAAGTTCAGGCTCAAGATAGGTTAATTGCAGGCTGTAGCGGATATTCCGTTACAGCTGTTTTAATTTATATTTAATAAAATTAATACATTTGTAATGTTACAAATATCCCTGTATATGGTAGTATTGAGAGGAAAAGGGGTTAATTATGAAGCTAAAGAATAAGTTGTATATTTCTTTCTGTATTATGGTTATACTTCCTGTGCTTCTGAGTGGTCTTGCTCTGGGAGGTCTGTATTGTGTACAGAAGGAAAGCATTGAGAGAACATATAATGTAGATGATGGGGCAATTCTCGTTGGCGTATATTCACCTATAATACTTTTTGGAAAGATTACTGACAGCATATATAAGGATATGAAGACGGAGGTTGATACTTCGCCGGAGCAGTTTACTAATAAGGAATATCTTGATGAATTATCAGGAGAGCTGTCATCTAAGATGTCCTGTCTTGTTGTAAGAAGGAATGGAATTATTATATATAATTCAACAGAAGCACCAGACAGCGAAATTGTAAAGATTCTTCCTGATTATTCTGCTGATGAAGAGAATGTTTCTGATGTTGGAACTTACAAGGGGGGAGAGTACCAGAGTCTTATAAAACAGCTTAATTTTAAGGATTCAGAAGATAATTTTTACAGCGTGTCAATTGTTACTTCATTGAAACAGATTCTTCCACAGGTTAAGACATTTATAATGCAGGTTATATTTGTTATAATTATGGTGTTAATTATTACAAGTCTTGGACTTACTCTGTGGATATACAGTTCTATTGTTAAGCCACTTAATAAGCTGAAGCTTGCAACTGATAATATTAAAGAAGGCAATATGGATTTCGAGATGCCAAAGGTATCTAATAATGAAATCGGAGATGTATGCCGGGATTTTGAGGAGATGAGAGTCGTACTTAAGCAGAGTGCGGAGGATAAGATTAAGTCTGATGCCGAGGAAAAGGAGCTTATCAGAAATATTTCACATGACTTAAAGACACCGCTTACGGCTATTAAAGGATATGTGGAAGGCTTGCGTGACGGAATTGCCAACACGCCTGAAAAGCAGGCTAAGTATATCCAGACTATTGCTAACAAGGTTAATGATATGGACAAGCTGATTGATGAGCTTACTATATATTCAAGGCTTGATACTAACAGGGTTCCATATACATTTGTCAGATGTAATGTAAGTGACTATTTTGGAGACTGTTGTGAAGAGATAGGCACTGAGCTTGAGGCAAGCCAGATTGAACTGGAATATAATGACCATCTTACTGAGCCGGCATATATGAATGTTGATCCGGAGCAGCTAAAGAGGGTTGTTAATAATATTATAAGTAACTCAGTTAAGTATATGGCTGAGGGACGACAGGGAAAGATTAAGATTGACCTGTACGATGAAGGCGACTACATTCATGCAATATTCTCAGATAACGGTATTGGCATTGCAGCTAAAGATGTTGAGAGAATATTTGAGCGTTTCTATAGAACTGATGAATCAAGAAACAGCAAGCATGGTGGAAGTGGTATAGGCCTTGCAATTGTTAAGAAGATTGTTGAGGACCACAAAGGAAAAATATGGGCAGAGAGTGTAGAGGGCGAAGGCACGACCATGCATCTTAATCTGCTTAAAGCAAAGGATGAAGAGAATCCTGAGAATGCATAATGAAACTACACGAAAGGGGACTGGCTATGAGCAAGATATTAATTGTAGAAGATGAAGAGAGTATTGCAGATATTGAGAAGGATTACCTTGAACTTAACGGATATGAGGTTGAGGTATGTAATGATGGAACAAGTGGCCTTGCGGCTGCACTGCATGAGGATATTGATATGTGTATCCTTGATATTATGCTTCCCGGAACTGATGGTTTCGAGATATGCAAGCAGGTAAGAGAAGTTAAGGATATTCCTATTATCATGGTATCTGCCAAGAAGGAAGATATTGATAAGATAAGAGGGCTTGGAGTTGGTGCGGATGATTACATGACCAAGCCATTCAGCCCTAGTGAGCTTGTTGCAAGAGTAAAGGCACATCTTGCAAGATATGACAGACTTGTAAGTAATTCTAAGAACAATAACAATATTATTGAAATCAGAGGAATAAAGATTGATAAGACAGCAAGAAGAGTATTTGTTAATGGTGAGGAGAAGCCATTTACAACAAAGGAATTCGACCTTCTTACGTTCCTTGCAGAGAATCCTAACCATGTCTTCACTAAGGAAGAACTTTTCAAGGAAATCTGGGATATGGATTCAATCGGTGACATCGCAACTGTAACTGTCCACATCAAGAAAATCAGAGAGAAGATTGAGCTTGATACAAGCAAGCCTCAGTATATTGAGACAATCTGGGGAGTAGGGTACAGATTTAAAATGTAAAAGACTAAACTTATAGGCTATACCATAATGCAGAATGAGTTTGAAAACATACAAATTGACCTACTAGTTATGAATAGAAAGCTTGTTCAATAGGTAATTGGCCACATCCAGCAAAATACCAGACAGTATCACCCAATCGAAAACTCAGGTGTAACTCTGAATGTTTCATTCTCAATTGTAAGTGAAACAGCGCACAGTGCAATCTGGTTTCTTTTAAATGCCACTGCTTTAACGGCGTTATCCATGCCGCAATCAGCAGTGGCATATTTATAATCTCCAACAAGCGGGTGCCTGCGGCTTGCAAACTGTACTCTTATCTGGTGATGTCTGCCGGTAATCAGATGTATTCTTACATGTGTAATGTCTTTAACTTCATCATAAGATATCACTTCATATTCAAGCTTTGAAAGCTTTGCTTCTTTATCATTAGCGGCGGCGTCTGCCGGAACTATGGCTGATGTGTTCGTTCTTCCATCTTTCTTTAAATAATCAACAAAAGTTCCTTTTGATTCGGATAGTTTTCCACATATTAAAGCTTCATATTGTTTATTAAATCCGCCCTCCTTCTGCATTAGTGTGGAATACTTTGCTGCTGCAGACTTATTCTTTGCAATAAGCACAAGTCCCGAAACCGGCCGGTCGAGGCGGTTGATTATTGCTGCATATGCAGGCTTTCCCTGTGAAGCGTTGTAAGTCATAACTTCGCTTACAAGGTCCAAATCAAATCCTTTCGCACCCTGGGATAGCTGTCCGGCTGGTTTATTCACTATAATAATGTCTTTAGTTTCGTGTATTATATTAAGCATGGTTGTGTCCTTTTTATGTTTTTATTAAGAATACATGCGTTTTAATAATTAATCAACAACATTCGGCGAATAAATGTCCCAGCCACGCACACACTAATTAAACGATAAGTATTAGCAGGTGTGAGGTGGCATATGGGTGAAAATGTGTGGGATTTCAGGAAGCGGCTGACATTGCTTTTTGGCAGTGCCGTTATTATTGCGGTGGTTTTCTTTATATTCAAGGTGCTTTTTTATTATGTGTGGCCGTTCATGCTTGCATTCTGTTTTGCGGTGCTGCTTCAGAAGCCGATAGTGGGGCTGGCGAAACTTTTAAGGGAGAAAAAGACTCTTGCTGCGAGTATAGTTGTAACAATGGTGACGCTTATAATTCTTTCAGTGCTGTTGTATGTCGGTTATATGGCGTTTCGCGAACTTAAAGATTTCATAGCTAATTTTGATGAGAACATTAACAGCCTTGATGGGCAGTTTAAGCTTGTATGCTGCCGTATTGATGGCTGGATTAAGTTGAAAGAAGGCTGCAGTTACGCATTTTTTGAAAAATGTAAAGGGATAATTATAGATGGAGACGGACAGCAGATGTTCTTTACAATTATGAGAAAACATTCTGTTCCGGTTATAACATGGTGCGTTATGGCGGTTGCCGGACTTGTGGTGTGCTTTATTGGAACGATATATGCGGCGGCTGGAATTGAGAAGTACAGAAGCTGGCGGGAGAACACTATATTTAAGGGCGAAGTCGGGGCGGTGCATGTGGGACTTCGCAATTTGATAAATGTATATTTCAGGGTGCAGCTTATTATAATGTCGATAAATATTGTGGTGTGTTCAACAGCATTTTTAATGATAGGCAATCCTTATGCGATTCTTCTTGGTGTGCTGACTGGGATTATTGACGCACTTCCGATATTTGGTACGGGAACAGTACTGATACCATGGGCTGTGGGAAGCCTGCTTTTCGGACATGTGAAAAATGCGGTGATTCTTGTGGTGTTGTATATTGTCACATATTTTGTGAGGGAGATTATGGAGTCAAAATGTATGGGTGACAGAATGGGAATTGCACCATTTACAATGCTTGCGGTTATATATATCGGGATACTTGTGTATGGGGTTGTCGGATTTATTCTTGGACCAATATCATATTGTATAATAAAAGCACTTGTTCTTTACTTGAAAAGCATTTTAGAACATGATAAACTCTAGTGGTGCCGTCAATGGCAGGCGGACAATGCGAAGCAGCATTCGCATCAGGCTCCGTATGAAACGGGTCTGTAATGTCATAGAAAGAGGTTTATTATGGCAGAAGATAAGAAATTAGTAGAAGCGATTACATCCATGAAAGAGGATTTCGCTCAGTGGTACACAGATGTGTGTAAGAAGGCAGAGCTTATGTCTTACTCAAGCGTCAAGGGATGCATGATTTTTAAGCCGGCTGGATATGCAATCTGGGAGAATATTAAGAATGAGATGGACAGAAGATTCAAGGAAACAGGTGTTGAGAATGTTTATCTTCCAATGTTCATTCCAGAGAGCCTTCTTGAGGTTGAGAAGGATCATGTAGAAGGATTTGCACCAGAAGTTGCATGGGTAACTTATGGCGGACTTAATCCACTTCAGGAAAGAATGTGTGTAAGACCTACATCAGAGACACTTTTCTGTGATTTCTATAAAGATGAGATACAGTCATACAGAGATTTACCAAAGGTATATAACCAGTGGTGTTCAGTTGTAAGATGGGAGAAGGAGACAAGACCATTCCTTCGTTCAAGAGAGTTCTTATGGCAGGAAGGCCATACAGCACATGCTACAGCAGAAGAGGCTGAGGCACGTACACAGCAGATGCTTAACCTTTACGCTGACTTCTGTGAGGAAGTTCTTGCAATTCCTGTAATTAAGGGACGTAAGACTGATAAGGAGAAGTTTGCAGGTGCAGAGGCTACGTATACTATCGAGGCGCTTATGCATGATGGTAAGGCCCTCCAGTCAGGTACAAGCCATAACTTTGGTGATGGATTTGCCAAAGCATTTGGTATCCAGTACACAGATAAGGATAATAAGTTAAAATATGTTCACCAGACTTCATGGGGAACAACAACAAGACTTATCGGTGCTGTTATCATGACTCATGGTGATGATTCAGGACTTGTGCTTCCACCTAAGGTTGCACCTGTTCAGGTTGATGTTATTCCTATTATGCAGAAGAAGGCAGGCGTTCTTGACAAGGCTTATGAAGTTGGCCAGGCTCTTAAGGCAGCAGGACTTCGTGTTAAGGTTGATGATTCAGATAAGAATCCTGGCTGGAAGTTCTCTGAGCAGGAGATGCGTGGTATCCCTGTAAGAGTTGAGATGGGACCAAGAGATATTGAGGCTAATCAGGCTGTTATTGTTCGTCGTGATACAAGAGAGAAGATTACTGTATCCATCGATGAGCTTGCAGACAGAATTCCAGAAATTCTTGATACTATCCAGAAGGATATGCTTGAGAGAGCAAGAGCTCACAGAGAAGCTCATACATATACAGCTCTTAATTATGATGAATTCAAGGATACAGCAGCTAATAAGGCTGGATTCATCAAGGCTATGTGGTGTGGAGACCAGGCTTGTGAGGACAAGATTAAGGAAGATACTACATGTACATCAAGATGTATGCCATTTGCACAGGAGAAGTTAAGTGATGTGTGCGTATGCTGTGGTAAGCCGGCTAAGGCTATGGTTTACTGGGGTAAGGCATATTAATTCTAAGAAGTGTTAATTATAATAACCCTCATCGGATTTGCCAGAAGGCAGCCGGTGAGGGTTATTTTATGATTATATTATTTGATATGTTCAATCATTGCAATAAGAGTAGCTTTATCATTGAGCTTAGGGTTCTCTATAACGATATCAAGCAGGGATTTCAGTGTTTCACCGATTTCGTGTCCCTGAAGGCCATATTCAATAAGGTCATTTCCTGATATGTCGAGGGCTTTTATTGTAAAACAGTCACCGCGTGCAAGAATATCTGTCCCAAGACGCTTTAATGTGAGAAGATGCTTTACCTTCGCCGGATTACTTATTCCTGTGATGTCTTCAGATGCCTGGATTACAGCCATCATAAGCTCATGCCACAGAGGCAGGAAATCTCTGCCATACTGATTAAGGGCAGTACGAACGGCCGGCTCAGTTTCTTCTATATCAATCTTTGATAATTTAACAAGCTTAGATACTGTGTCAACAGTCTTGTTATCCAGTTTAAGTGCTCGAAGTGTCTTAGCTGCTTCGTCAGGTGTAGAAGCTATGAAAAGTGCAGCATAGCGTAAGTATATATTATCAGGTGTGTGTTGTAATGTTGCAAGTATTTTGCGCTTATAGCGGCTCTTTAGGGAATTGTCAATTACCGGAAGAATCGGCTCAAAAAGTCCTGCTTCTGAATATTGAGCAACATAATCGGGATGTGCAGACATAAGTGTTTTGCCAAGCTCTACATGCACACGCTCCATGCTTATTTTGCTGATTGATGGGGCAAGCTTTTTAATTGCATTCCATGTTGCTTCATCAATGGTAAAGCCAAGCTGTGCAGAAAATCTTATGGCACGCATCATTCGCAGAGCGTCCTCTGTAAATCTTAATTCTGGTTCACCAACGCAGCGTATTATTTTTGCATCCAAATCATCAAGACCGTTAAATTCATCAACAAATCCATCAGTGTCGTTGTATGCCATGGCATTTATCGTAAAATCACGGCGGCACAGGTCATCAACAAGCCTGTCTGAAAATTCTACAGATTTCGGATGCCTGCCATCCTCGTATTCGCCATCAATTCTGTATGTTGTAACTTCGTATCCGGTTTTATCTATCATTATAGTGACGGTTCCGTGGGCGATTCCAGTATCAACAGTTCTTTTAAAGAAAGTTTTTATCTGTGATGGAACAGCAGAAGTGGTTATATCCCAGTCATCCGGGTTTCGACCAAGGATACTGTCTCGTATACAGCCGCCAACAGCATAGGCTTTGAAGCCGTGTTCTTCAATTGTATGTATAATGTTCCTGACAGCTTCCGGCATGTCAATATGAAAGTTTTCAGGCATAATTTTCCCCCGCAGTATTGTTTGATTTATATGTGGATTCAGATTCCATATTTGTCTATTATAAGAGAAAAATGCATTTTCATCAAGATAATGATTGTAGTAAATCGCAGGAATATAGAAGCATTTAATTTCATAAGATAAGGCAGACGCAGGCGTATGAGAATACAGTGTCTGTATTAAGTGCGGAAACGGGGGGGCTTTATGAACGAAAAATCATTAGAATGTCTTAAATTTTATGATATGCAGATTAAAAAGATGGTTAAGGGAAGAGGTGGAGTAATTCTTTTTACAGACAGAGGATGCAGGCTGTTCCTTGAATGTACAAGAAATGACGGATTTTACTACAGGGATGATGCTGTTACAAATGCAGTTCGTGAGGCTGGATTTAACAGGGTTGATACCTATGTAAGAAACGACGACGGGGAATTGTTCACATCAGGAGAGGATGGGCGCAGATATGTTATGAAGAAATGGTTTAGTGGAAGAGAGTGCGATGTAAAGTCTGCAAATGATGTGACGGAGGCAGTCAGAACGCTTGCGCGGCTGCACATTTGTTTAAATGTAGTTTCTGCTAAAGGTGTAAAATATGTGTGTGACAATGGAAGCCAGAATATAAATAAACAGTGGGAGTGTATGGCGTTGTCAGAGTTGGAAGGTGAGAAACCGGAGGCAGAATTGAAAGCAAGTGAAAGCTGTGTGCAGAATGTTGTGCGGTTCGACAAAGGAAGCGGAATAAGACAGAATGTTGACAGGCATACAAGAGAGATTAAGAAGGCTGCTAATTATATGAGAGGCAAGAAAAAGAAAAATGAATTTGAGCAGATAGCGCTTGGAGCTATAGATCAATTTTACGATGAAGCAAGTGAAGCGGGGGCGTGTATAAAATCACAGCGGTTTGATGCGCGTTTTGAAAGAATGGAGCAGACAAATGAACTTGTACACGGAAGCTATAATTATCATAATGTTTTTCTGGATGCAGATGGCAGTGAAAATGCTGTTACTAATTTTGAAAAATGTCATAATGACTGTCAGGTTGCAGATTTGTACCAGTTTCTAAGGAAGGTCATGGAAAAGCATGACTGGGATATTAATATAGCATACAGGCTTGTTGATGAATATGATAAATTAAAGCCTCTTGATGATGATGACCTTGACATGCTGGCAGCAATGTTAAGCTTTCCAGAGAAATTCTGGAAGATTATCAACCAGTATTATAATGCTGGAAAAGCGTGGGTTCCTGCTAAGAATATTGAAAAGCTCAAAACAGTAATAGCGCAGAATATGCGTAGAAGAGAATTAATTGATAAAATGTGTGGTCTGTGATAAAATTGGAGGATACGAGGGGAAAAGTTATTTGTGAGGAATGCTTATGAAACGAATGTATAATTGGATACATATTTTGAGGCAGGCAGCAGTTATAGGGATGATGCTTGTGCTGTTTTTAAGTCAGACAGCATGTACAGCTTCTGGCAGTAAGAAAGGAAATGCAATGGTACCGGGAAGCAGTATAACGCCGGCACCAACAGTTAATAAAGATATAAAGGGAGATGGTGAGAATCCAACCTTTACAGGTGTGTTGAGTCTTCAGGATTTTAGCGGGTTTAAAATGCGCTTTGTTGATATAAACAGTGGAACAGAATATGAGGTGCCATATTCAGGTGGTACGGATATCCAGGATGCCTATGGTAAGGTAAAAGCGGCATCTACCATGGATGTGGGTGGCATATATGATGTATATGTTGATAAAAAAGGCAAGGCGGCGAAGATTTATGGAAGCAGTAATTCCTGGGTAAGATACGATGTTTCAGGAATAACTGTAGATGAAAGTTCAAGAAAAATAAGTATTGGTGCATCCAATATGGTATATGAAAGCTACACAGTGGTACTTTCAGGAGATGAAAGAATAAGTATTGCACAGCTTGTTGATCAGGATAAGATGGTCATAAGAGGCATAGGAGACAAAGTCTATTCTGTTGAAGTAACAGACGGACACGGATATCTTAAGGTTACCGGTACAGATGCACTTAATGGAGGCTATATAAGTATAGGAAACAGACAGCTTCTGGGTATTACCAGGGATATGCTGGTGACTGCACCTGTTGGTACATTTACGGTTAATGTCCGTAATGGTAGCCTGTCAGCAAGTAAGACTGTTACTATATCAAAGGATGCAACTACCACAGTTGATTTTTCAGAAGTCCAGACGGATCCTGTTAAAACAGGTGCGGTTAATTTCTCGGTTACTCCGTCCGGTGCAGTAATGAGTATAGATGGAACTGAGGTTGATTATTCATCCCCTGTTTCTTTGACTTATGGAACTCACAGAATTAAGCTGGTAGCCAACAATTATCAGGAATACTCTGAGATTATAAATGTTAACTCAGCTTATGTTACGAAGGTTATCGATATGACTTCATCCGGTACATCAACAAGTACAGCGGCTGATAATACAAGTGGATATAAGGTATCAATAACAGCACCTAAGGGAGCGGTACTTTATGTTAATAGTGAATACATAGGAACTGTTCCGTGTTCATTTGATAAATCATCTGGAAAGAAGACGATTACACTTTCGCAGAATGGATATAATACAGTTAGTTATACAATATCAATTGCTAATACAGCAGGAGACCTGACATATGCATTTCCAGAAATGATAAGTGGAGGTACCCAGGAGACTACAACACAGGTACAGGTTCCAACAGTCACTCCTGCAACAACAAAGTCATCTACAAAGCAGAGTACGAAAAGGAGATAAGAGTTATGAATATTTTATTTTCACCACCAGATATAACCGAGGAAGAGATTCAGGCAGTTTCTGAGGCTTTAAGGTCAGGATGGATTACAACAGGTCCAAGAACTAAAGAGTTTGAAAGAAATATTGCTCAGTTTACAGGCTGTAACAGGGCGGCATGTCTCAATTCAGCTACAGCATGTCTTGAGACTGCACTCCGCCTGTTAGGAATCGGTGAGGGCGATGAGGTTATTGTACCGGCATACACTTATACAGCATCTGCAAGTGTCGTTGCGCATGTTAATGCAAAGCTTGTTCTTATTGATGTTGAAAAGGACACATATCACCTTGATTATGACGCGCTTGAAGCTGCAATTAATGAGAGTACCAAGGCTGTAATACCTGTAGATATAGGTGGTGTTATGGTTGACTATGACAGGATAAGAAAGATTGTCGAGAGTAAAAAGAATATATTTAAGGCTTCAACACCCCTTCAGGAGGCACTTGGCAGAGTTGCAATTGTTGCTGATTCTGCACATGGTTTCGGAGCAAGTGAGGGTGGTGTTATGAGTGGAATGAAGGCTGACTTTACAAGCTTTTCATTTCATGCAGTCAAGAACCTTACAACAGCAGAAGGCGGAGCTCTTACATGGAGAAGTATTCCGGGAGTTGATGATGAGGATATATATAAGCAGATAATGCTTTACTCACTTCACGGACAGTCTAAGGATGCGCTTGCAAAGACTAAGCTTGGTGCATGGGAATATGATATCAAAGGAACTTATTACAAATGTAACATGACTGATATTATGGCTTCTATTGGGCTTGTACAGCTTAAGAGATATCCGGGACTTCTTAAGAGAAGAAGAGATATAATTGAGAGATATACACAAGGGATTGCAGCCGATGATGTGGATATTATGAAGCATTTTACAGATGAATATACTTCAAGTGGTCATCTGTATCTTGTAAGGCTTCTTGGAAAGGATGTTAAGGAGCGTAATGAACTGATTACAAGACTTGCTGAGGCAGGTGTTGCAACTAATGTACATTATAAGCCGCTTCCAATGCATACGGCATATAAGAACATGGGATTTGATATTAAGGATTTTCCACATTCATATAATATGTATCGTAATGAGATTACACTGCCGCTTCATACATGTCTTACTGATGAACAGGTAGAATATGTAATAGAGCAGTTTAACAGAATGAAATAATCGGACATTAGTTATACAACAACAAAAAGGGGATTGATTACGATGGAGTTAAGACCATGGCAGCTTCTTCCTGATGAAATGAGAACTAAGGAAGTAAGAAAATACTATAATATACTTATGAAACACAGAATGTGGTTAGAGATGAAAAGAGTGCTTGATGTTATTGTTGCTGGTATTATGCTGGCAGTTTTAATTATTCCAATGGGAATAATTGCACTTGCAATCAGACTTGATTCACCGGGACCTGTTTTTTTCAGGCAGGCGAGAGTAACACAGTATGGAAGAATTTTTCGTATATACAAGTTCAGGACTATGGTTGACAATGCAAGTAAGCTAGGGGCAGCAGTGACTGTAGATAATGATTCAAGAATCACTAAGGTTGGAGCATTTTTACGCAAATACAGAATGGACGAGTTTCCTCAGCTTTTTAATATACTTGCAGGGGATATGACTCTTGTCGGAACAAGACCGGAAGTTCCTAAGTATGTTAAGAAGTACACTAAGGAGATGTATGCGACACTTCTTCTTCCTGCCGGACTTACATCAAGGACAAGTATTGCTTATAAGGATGAGGACAAGCTTCTTGGTGAGGCTGTTGATGAAAAAAGTACAGATAATATATATCTGAATGAAGTGTTACCGGCAAAAATGCGTTATAACCTTGAAAGTATGAAACATTTTGGCGTGAAGGCTGATGCGGCTGTATTGTGGGATACATTTACATCAGTAGTTGGAAGTGAAAGAATGACTGTTAAGAAGTAGGTAGAGTATGTTTATTACAATTGCCGTTATTGCATATAACGAGGAGAGTACGATAAAGAATATTCTTGATGACATAAGCAGGCAGGATTATGATCATAGTCTTATGGAGGTTGTGCTTGTTGATTCTGCATCCACGGATGGAACAAAGGCTGTTATGCAGAAGTTTGCTGATGAGAATAAGATGGGAGCAAGACAGATAATCGTGCTTGACAATCCTAAGAAGACGCTTCCGTGTGGATGGAACGTGCTGCTCGATAATTATGCAGGGGAAGCTGTTATAAGAGTTGATGCGCATGCACATATCCCGGTGGATTTTGTCAGCAAGAATGTTAAAGTATTAGAAGAAGGCGAGATGGTTGTCGGTGGTGTCCGACCTAATATAGTTGATGAAGAGACACCATGGAAGGATACGCTGCTTCTTGCTGAGAGTTCGATGTTCGGCTCAAGCATAGCACCTTACCGTAATGGTGGGAATGGAACGGAAGAAAAGATATATATGAAATCGTTGTTCCATGCTGCATATAGAAGGGAAGTTTTTGAAAAAATCGGACATTATAATGAGGCTCTTGCAAGAACTGAGGATAATGAAATTCATTACCGTATGAGAAAAGCAGGGTTTAAATTAAGATTCTGTCCGGATATAATATCGTACCAGCATACAAGAAGTTCACTTCCTAAGATGCTTAAGCAGAAATATGCTAATGGATACTGGATTGGAAAGACAAGCAAGGTATGTCCAGGATGCCTTTCTATATATCATTTTGTTCCATGGGCTTTTGTCATGGCTATTATTGTTACAACAGTTGCAAGTGTGTCATGTAAGCTGCTTGCTGTGAAGTCGATTTTTTCGCGTATTGTATATGGACTTACAGGACTTATGTGGGGAGCATACTGGCTGTTGGCAGTAGTTATGTCGATTGTTGCAGTAATAGGAGCAAAGAAGGAGCGCAATAAAACATGTTTTGCATTGCCATTTTTATTTTTTCTGTTGCATATTTCTTATGGAATTGGTACAGTATGTGGGTTAGCAGCTAAAAAGCCTGCTAAAGAAACGAGGAACTGATGATGGGTGAAACTAAAAAGGACAGAATACAGCTTCTGGTAAGAAGATTTTTCTTGTTTTTAACAGATACATTTTTACTGAATGCATGTGTATATCTGTCGCTTATTATGAGATTTGATGTAGGTATTGTATCTATTGAACCTCAATATATTAACAATTATGTAGACAATATGCTGTTCTATACAATAATATCGCTGCTTATATTCTGGGTGTTCAGATTATATCACAGTCTGTGGCAGTATGCGAGTATAGCTGAGGTGTACAGGATTGCTGAAGCATGTATTACTGTAGAAGTGGTACATTTCTTAAGTAATAAGATGGTGGGTAATATGCTTCCTAGAAGCTGCTATTTTAATGCGGCAATATACCTTATTATTGCAATATGTGCAAGTCGTTTTATGTACAGAATGATAAGAACTGTTCTTAACAAATACAGAAATATTAAGACTTCCAACAATGTAATGATTATTGGTGCCGGAGAGGCAACTAATGTCATTATGAGAGAAATACAGAATTCGAGCTATCTTGCCAATTCTAATATTGCATGTATTATTGATGATGACCGCCGCAAGGTTGGTAAATACATACGAGGCGTCAAGGTTATAGGAACAAGGGACAAGATTAAGGAAGCAGCAAAGCTTTATGATATTGATGAGATTATATTTGCAATTCCATCAGCATCTAATGAAGTTAAAAGGGATATATTAAACATTTGTAAAGAGACTGATTGTACTCTTAAGATTCTGCCAGGTGTATATCAGATGGTAGATGGAGAGATTAATGTTAATTCTATCCGTAATGTTGATGTGCTTGACCTTCTTGGAAGAGACCCGATTGAAGTAGATATTGAATCTATCATGGGTTATGTTAAGGATAAGGTCATTATGGTAACAGGTGGTGGCGGTTCTATTGGTTCAGAGCTGTGCCGCCAGCTTGTAAGTCACAAGCCTAAGCAGCTCATTATATTTGATATATATGAGAATAATGCCTATGATATTCAGCAGGAATTAAAGATTAATTATCCTGATGCCAATGTTGTTACTCTTATTGGTTCGATAAGAAATGTTTCAAGACTTGAAAGCGTATTTGCACAGTATAAGCCAGATATTGTATATCATGCAGCAGCACATAAGCATGTACCGCTTATGGAAGTCAGTCCTGATGAGGCTGTTAAGAATAATGTTGTTGGTACATGGAATGTTGCAAGGATGGCTGATAAGTATGGGGTTAAGAAGTTTGTTATGATAAGTACAGATAAGGCTGTTAATCCAACTAATGTAATGGGAGCAACAAAGCGTATCTGTGAGATGATTGTTCAGACATATAACGGGATATCCAAGACAGATTTCGTTGCTGTAAGATTCGGTAATGTACTTGGAAGTAACGGCTCAGTCATTCCTCTTTTTAAGAGACAGATTGAGGCTGGCGGACCGGTTACGGTTACAGATCCTAATATTATAAGATATTTCATGACTATACCAGAGGCGGTTTCACTTGTTCTTCAGGCAGGTGCATATGCCAAAGGTGGAGAGATATTCATTCTTGATATGGGTGAGCCTGTTAAGATTGATGACCTCGCAAAGAACCTTATCAGATTGTCAGGTTATACACTTGGCGTTGATATGGAGATTAAATATACGGGACTCAGACCAGGAGAAAAATTATATGAGGAACTTCTTATGAAAGAGGAAGGACTTCAGGAGACAGACAACAAGCTTATTCACATTGGAAAACCAATTGAGTTTGATAAAGAGAATTTCTTTAATAACCTTGAGAAGCTTAAGGAAGAAGCTTATTCAGAAACAGGTAATATAAGAGAATCACTTAAGAAGGTGGTTGTTACTTACCATCCGGATGAACATTAATTTTATCTGGCTATAGAATGTATTTATATGGGGGAGAAGGTATATGGGGATATATCAGAAGTTAAAGTTTTTTATTGGAAAGGTAACTGTGCTTATTATGGCAGTTATCTTTCCTTTTGCTGTTATTGTACAGAACAGAAAAGTATCGTCTTTTTTTTGTAATGTTTTTATAGTGATGGCGCTGCTGGTATTACTGTGTGCGGTTATTAATGAGTTGGTTAACAGTAAAGATGCTTTTAAGGATTTTATAGCTGCGGATGTAAAAAGCAGATATGTTGTGTCAGGCATTCTGATATTTTTGGCAATAATGTGGTGTTTTATATCACCAGCTATAGGCTGCGAATTTAGTGGAGCAGGAAGCAGAATTCAGGGAATGTTATTTTTTATAGGATGTGCATGTATATATATTGTTATATCTGAATGTTATTCGTATGAAGAAACAGATATGGCGATTATGATTTTTGCATCTGTAATTATAAATATAATTACAATATTGAGGTTCTTAATTTCTGCTAAAGGCTGTACAGATGAGTATTGTATGTATACGGTTATGATGTTTGCAGTTTGTGTATATTCATTCCTTTTATCAGATGATAATAAAAAAATATATTACCTGGCAGCGGCTTGTTTATGTGAAATGGGGCTTATATCTGCAACAGGTAATATGGCTGTTACGGGTATGGTAATAGTGCTTCTTGTTATGCTGCCAATAGCATTAAGAAAATATGAATGCTTTACGAGATATGAACTTATAGTGCTTATGATTTTTATTCTGGGAAGGCTGTTTGCATATATAAATGTATTTACAAATAAGGTTACTGCATTGCCTGTGTCATCAGCATTTCTTACATCATATAAGACAACGGCATTTATAATAGCCGGTTGTATAATATATATGATGCTTATAATATTTGATGATAGAGTTAAGGGATGTATAAAAAATATCAGAAAAGTTGTGTTAAACCGTATATATATGTGTATTACAGGATTGGATATAATTGGGATAATTACAATCGTTATGATTAATAACTATAGAAATAATTATACTTTTTATCTAATGATTTTTATAGGAATTATTCAGATATTGATGTCTGTTGCAGTGTTTATATTTACAACGCATAGTGTGTTGGAATCGATAGAGGACAGGACTAAACCAGAAAAAGATATTAGCAATAGCAATGATGATTATTTGCTGCAGGGATATGGAAGCAGATATATGATAACGGCAATAGGAATAGCGGCAATAGCATACATTCTGCAGGGAACAGGAAATCTTTTTGAATTTGAGGTCTTCCCGGTGTTTATATGTTTTGTAGCAATAATGAGTACATATAATAAAAACTGCGGTTCATAAGAGCCGCAGTTTTTATTATAATAACTAATCAAACTTAAATGTGTTCTCAAGTGTATCCCAAAGCTGATCCTTATCACTTAAGTTGAGCTTTGTTCCATCGCTTAAAGCATAGCCTTCGCCTGAAGCTGAGCCATTGTAAGTGCCTGTAAGCTCTGGCCATTCAATACCGATTGCAGGGTCATTCCATGCGAGACCACCCTCGTCGTTAGGATGATAGAAGTCATCGCACTTGTAGCAGAATTCCGCTGTATCAGTAAGAACGAGGAATCCATGTGCAAATCCCTTAGGGATAAGGAACTGCTTCTTATTCTCCTCTGTGAGAAGGATTCCGTACCACTTTCCATAAGTTTCAGAGTCTGTACGAAGGTCAACAGCTACATCAAAAACAGCTCCCTTGATAGCTCTTACAAGCTTTGTCTGTGGGAAATGCTTCTGGAAGTGAAGACCACGAAGAACACCCTTAGTACTCATAGACTGATTGTCCTGAACAAAGTTAATATTGATACCAGCTTCTTCCATATCACGTTGGCTGTATGTTTCCATAAAATAACCACGGTTATCGCCGTGAACAGCAGGAGTGATGACACAAAGTCCTTCGATACCTGCGACATTCTTTTCAATTGTAATCTGTCCCATGATAAAATCTCCTTTGAAATATTAAATCTCACCGATTTCCTTTAAGAATCTGTGAAGAGCATCCTGCCATGTTGGAAGCGGAGTGAATCCGTTAGCAGTAAGCTTGCTCTTATCTAAACGGCTGTTAAAAGGTCTTGCAGCTTTAGAAATGCCGTATTCAGCAGTAGTTACAGGTGTAACCTTAGTAGAAAGACCTGCCTGTGCATAGATTTCCTTAGTAAAGTCATACCATGAAATGTATCCACCTTCATTAGTTGCATGGTAATAACCGTATTTGTCAGTTTCAACCATATCAACAAGAAGTCTTGCAAGATCTAATGTGTAAGTTGGTGTACCAATCTGGTCGTTGACAACACGAACCTCGTCATGAGTCTTTCCTACATTAAGCATAGTCTTAATAAAGTTCTTTCCATTAACACCAAATACCCATGCAATACGCACGATAAAGTATTTATCAAGAGTGTTAGAAACAGCAAGTTCTCCGGCAAGCTTAGTCTCTCCATATACATTAAGAGGCTTGTAGTCCTTGCAGTCTGGTTCCCAAGGTGTTTCACCCTGACCATCAAATACATAATCAGTACTGATGTATACCATCTTGCAGTCAAGCTGTTTGCAGACATTGGCAATATTCTGAGTACCATCTGCATTGATAGCCTTAACCTTGGCTTTCTTATCATCATCTTCAGCAGCGTCAACGGCTGTCCATGCTGCGCAGTGAATTACAACATCAGGTGAAACCTTAGTGATAACTTCAGAAACCTGGGCAGCATCAGTTATATCCATAGGTACATATTCGGCTGTTGTGACAGCGCTTCCATCAGCAACTCCTGAATATTCAGGTGCGATGTCGCTGCCAACGCCTGTATGACCTCTGCCTATCAGTTCATTCATAACGTCGTGGCCAAGCTGACCGCCAACGCCGGTAACTAATATCTTCATGTCAAATCTCCTTACAGAATAAATGTGTTAATTAGCGGTTGCTATACATTTTCTCATAGTAGTTCTGATATTCGCCAGAAATGATTGTCTCCCACCATTCCTTATTATCAAGATACCACTGAATTGTCTTCTTGATACCATCTTCAAACTTAGTTTCTGGAAGCCATCCTAATTCATTGTGAATCTTAGTTGGGTCGATAGCGTAACGCATATCATGTCCCTTTCTGTCACCTACATGAACGATAAGTGATTCAGGCTTGCCAAGCTCCTTGCAGATAAGCTTAACGATATCAATATTTCTCTTCTCGTTGTGTCCACCAACGTTGTATACTTCACCAACACGTCCCTTGTGGATGATAAGGTCGATAGCCTTGCAGTGATCCTCAACATAGAGCCAGTCACGAACGTTAAGACCTTCGCCATAAACTGGAAGTGGCTTATCGTTAAGAGCATTAGCAATCATAAGAGGGATAAGCTTCTCTGGGAAGTGGTATGGTCCATAGTTATTAGAGCATCTTGAAATAGTAACAGGAAGTCCATAAGTTCTGTGGTAAGCAAGAACAAGTAAATCTGCGCCAGCCTTTGATGAGCTGTATGGGCTTGATGTATGGATTGGTGTCTCTTCTGTGAAGAAAAGGTCAGGTCTGTCAAGTGGAAGATCGCCGTATACTTCATCAGTAGATACCTGATGGTATCTCTGAATACCGTACTTTCTGCAGGCATCCATAAGAACCTGTGTACCAAGAATATTAGTTATAAGGAAAACTTCCGGGTTCTCGATAGAACGGTCAACGTGTGATTCAGCAGCGAAGTTTACAACCATATCTGGATGCTCTTCTTCGAAAAGTTTGTAAACAGCTTCGCGGTCTGTGATGCTTTCCTTAACGAATCTGAAGTTAGGGTTAGACATAACAGGCTCAAGAGTTGAAAGATTACCTGCATATGTGAGGCAGTCAAGACAGATGATTCTGTAGTCTGGGTATTTGTTTAACATGTGAAATATAAAGTTACTTCCGATAAATCCGGCTCCACCGGTAACAATAATTGTCATAATTAATCTCCTTAATATTTAAAATGTGTTCTTATATGAAAAATGTTTTAACTAAATGTACTTAATTATTCATGAAGCTTGTCGACATATTTGCCGTCTAAGACATCCTTTAAGTACTGACCATACTGGTTCTTCTTTAATACTTCATATACCTTGAGGACGTCATCTTTGTTAATCCAGCCGTTTAAGTAAGCGATTTCTTCAAGACATGCAATCTTTCTGTGCTGATGAGTCTCAACAGTCTTAACAAAGTTAGTAGCTTCTACAAGACTTTCATGTGTTCCTGTATCAAGCCATGTAAATCCCTGACCGAGAAGCTCTACATTTAAAGTACCCTTATCTAAGTAGATACGGTTAAGATCAGTAATCTCAAGCTCGCCTCTTGCAGATGGCTTTAAGTTCTTAGCGTATTCAACAACCTTGTTGTCATAGAAGTAAAGACCTGTTACACAGTAGTTGCTCTTAGGCTGTGCTGGCTTTTCCTCGATAGATACGGCCTTTCCTTCATTATTAAATTCAACAATACCAAATCTTTCAGGATCATCAACATAGTAACCAAATACTGTTGCACCCTTTCCTGATTCAGCATTCTCAACAGCTGCCTTAAGTCTCTTCTTAAGACCGTGACCTGCAAATATATTATCACCAAGAACCATGGCAACAGTGTCATCACCGATGAATTCCTCACCGATAATAAATGCCTGTGCAAGTCCGTCCGGGCTTGGCTGTACAGCGTAAGTAAGGTTGACACCGAACTGGCTTCCGTCCTTTAAAAGCTCTTTGAATCTAGGAGTATCCTGTGGTGTAGAGATGATAAGAATATCTCTGATACCAGCACTCATAAGAACTGAGAGTGGATAATAAATCATTGGCTTATCATAGATTGGAAGAAGCTGTTTACTAGTTACCATTGTGAGTGGGTAAAGGCGTGTGCCAGAACCACCAGCTAAAATAATACCCTTCATAATTGAAGTTCCTCCTTGTTTGTTAAAATGTTATGTTAATTTTCAAGTAGACATTTTTTAAGTCATGTATATAATAAAAGGTGACGCAGCGTCACCTTCAAGTGTTTTTTGAAAAATTTTTACAAGGAGTAATATATGCATAAAGAGGGATATTATTCTTCAGGGGAATTTGCGAAGAAAGCAAATGTTTCGGTAAGGACTATAAGATATTATGACCAGCAGAACATATTAAAGCCATCACTTCTTACTGATGAGGGAGTGAGATTTTATACGGATTCAGATTTTACAAGGTTACAGCAGATATTATTGCTTAAATATCTTGGATTTACACTGGATGATATAAGAAATATGACAATTGGTGATTCAGATTATCATGTGCTAAAGAATTCACTTGAACTTCAAAAGCGAATGATACAGGACAAGATTGCACAGATGCAGCTTGTATGTAAAGCTATTGAAGAAACAGAAGACTCTATTAAAGAGGGAAAAGGAGTTGACTGGAGTAATATGCTGGAGATTATCCATCTTACTAATATGGAAGACAGCATGAAGAATCAGTACATTAATGCTGGAAATATATCTGCAAGAATTAATCTTCATAACAGGTTTTCAGTTAATAAACAGGGATGGTTTCCGTGGGTATATGAGCAGTGTGGTATTGTTAAGGGGATGAGAATTCTTGAGATTGGGTGTGGTGATGGAACATTGTGGGTTGACAATATAGGTCAGCTTGCCATGACAGGAAAGAGAAATGAATTTTCAGGGAAGAAAAAAAACATATATATAGAGCTTACAGATATATCAGAAGGCATGATAAGTGATGCGAGAAGAAATATAAAAAAAGCAACAGAGAGCTGGAAGGAAAGAGATATTGATGTGTCATTCAGGTTCAGAGTGGCTTCATGCGAAAAGACAGGGGCAAAAGATGAATCGTATGATCTGGTGATTGCTAATCATGTGCTGTTTTATTGTAAAAATGTCAATAAGGCACTTGATGAAATTGTGAGGGTGTTAAAGCCTGGAGGAGTGCTTGTGTGCAGTACATATGGCAGCAGGCATATGCAGGAGATAAGCCGCCTTGTGTCGGGATATGATAAGAGAATTGCACTTGAAGCAGATAAGCTTTTTGAAAAATTCGGACTTGATAATGGAGATAAGATATTAAAAAAACATTTTTCAGATGTTGAGAGAAGAGATTATAAAGATGCGCTTGTTGTTGATGAAGCAGAACCGCTGGTAGATTATATACTATCATGTCATGGCAATCAGAAAGAGTACCTTGTGGATAAGTATACAGATTTTAAAAAATATGTAGAGAAAAAGCTTGTGAAACCTATGACAATAACCAAAGAGGCTGGTGTATTTGTGTGTAGAAAATAATGTATAGCAATTATATCTATAATATGGTAAAATCAAAAGAAACATGTTTTGTTACAGGGATAGTTTGAACATGCATATTATGGAAATACTCTGATAGAATGAAAGATTATTTATTGGGGGCAGAGAATACAGTTATGAAGAAATTAAAGATTGCTGTTGATGCAAGAACTTTAGGCAGCAGACCAAGCGGTGTGGGCATGTATCTTAATGACTTCTTAGAACAGCTCATAACATATGATGAATTTGAATGGATTCTTTTTACAGATGTTAAAGAGAGTGAATATATTAAGAGATTTGAGGCTAGAGGAATCAAGGTTATTGAATGGGGAAAGCCTGTATATAAAAGTGTCGGAGTGTATGCATATTTTGCATTTGTTAAGAAGGAATTAAAGCAGGTGAAACCGGATATATTCTGGGAGGTTAATTCGATTATACCTATTAATCTTAGTGGAAGCTTTAAGACACTTATTACAATACACGATATGTTTCCTATTCAGTATGTAAGATACTTTGGAAAAATATACAGCTATTATTTTAAGTTTAATCTTGGTGTGACTTTAAGACATACAGATATGATTCTGTATAATTCGGAGCAGACTAAGGATGATACAGAGATGTATTTTCCAAAGGCTAAGAAGATTCCAAGCTGCAATGCCTACATTATATCTAATCCGCTTACAAGATATGTACCGCCTAAGGATGAGAATTATTTCTTGTATGTAGGTAATATGGAGAAGCGTAAGGGCGTTGATATCCTTATTAAAGCGTACAGAAGATACAGGGAAGAAGGCGGAACAAGACCTCTTATTCTTGCTGGTAAGATGCAGGAGGATGATATTGAGCAGCTTCTTGAGACTGCACTTACAGAGGTTGAAGGTCTTACTTATCTTGGTTATGTATCACACACTACAAGATATGACCTGTATAACAACTGCTCATGCTTTGTGTTTCCTTCCATGGCAGAAGGCTTCGGAATGCCTATATTAGAGGTAATGAAGCATAATAAGCCAATACTTGCAAGTAATCTTAAAATATTTGACGAGGTAGTAGGTGACTGTGTGGAAAGATTCAGTCTTGCCGGTGATGATGATGATAAGGTTATAAGTCTTGCGAATGGAATGAAGAATATAGATAAGAAGATTAATTCTGGACTTGTTGATGAGAATGCATACAGACATGCGTTGGACAAGTATACACCGGAAAGACTTGGTGGTATGGTGAGAGACTTTATTAACAGCCAGATGAATAACAGATAGAATGTTGAGGTTTATATGGGTTTATCAAAATTTTTTCTTAATACGGGAGAAGCATTGAGACCGGTGCTGACAAAGATTATTCCTATGAAGCTTTTAAGTAAGATGAAAGCAGGGATAATTAATAATGCCACAGACAAGCTGTCGGCTGATTCTATTGAAAAATATGAGGCAGGAAGATACAAATGTGGTGCCAATATAATAGGTAATATTAAGGGCGATAACGGACTTGGACAAAGCGCAAGAATTATGTGCAGGCTGCTTGATGAGAATAAAGAACCTCATGTTATAAGGGATTTCTTTGTTCCACCAGGAGGTTCAAGAAGCAATGATACGTATGATGACAGATTCACAGAGGAGCTTCCTTTTGATGTGAATATTATTCATGTTAATGCAAGTGAATTCATGGTAGCATATTTAAGCCTTGGAAAAGAAGTATGGGATTACAGATATAACATAGGATACTGGGCATGGGAGCTGGAGACATTTCCAGAAGAGTGGCTTCCGGCATTCAAGCTTGTTGATGAAGTCTGGACACCGTCTGATTTTGTTACGAATACTTTGAAGAAATACACAGACAAGCCTGTAATAACAGTTCCGCACTGTGTTGCACCGCAGACGGATACTGTGAAGTTTGATAGAAAGCATTTTAATCTTCCAGAAGATAAGTTCTTATTCCTTGTAATGTATAACAGTGGAAGCGTTATGGAAAGAAAGAATCCGCTTGCCGCTATTAAAGCATTTAAAGAAGCGTTCTGCAAAGATGAACAGATGAAAGAAAAATACAAGGATGTCGGACTTGTTATCAAGATAAGCGAGGCAGAATTATCTGCAGAAGATGAAAAGATTATTGGTTCTGTAATAGAGGACTGCGATAACATTTATTATATGTGCGGTCATATGGGAAGATGTGAGGTTAATACACTTCTTGCAGATGTGGATGTGTATGTTTCGCTCCACCGTTCAGAAGGCTTCGGACTTGTTATGGCTGAGTCAATGTATGTTGGTACACCTGTTATTGCAACTGACTGGTCGGGCAATACAGAGTTTATGAACAGTGATACAGCATGCATGGTCGGTTACGACATGATAGAGCTTGATAAGGACTATGAGCCGTTCAAGAAGGGCAATGTATGGGCTGATGCACATGTTGATGAGGCAGCAGACTATATGAGAAGGCTTTATGAGGATAAGGATTTCTACGAAAGAATTGCTGGGAATGGTCAGAAATATGCAAGGGAACATCTGGCGTATAAGCGTTCTGCGGATATTGTCAGCGAGAGGTTAAAGAAAATTCATGGAGAGAATTGATTGACAGGGAAATGAATGCGTAATATTATCAGTAATCGATATTTTGTAAAAAGATGATATATAGAAGGTAGTTATGAAAAAATTTAAACCAATAATAAGGTGCGTAATATTCTTAGCTGGACTTGCAGCTATAATGGGAGTGATTGATTTTGCCTGCGTACAGACAGGCTATGTTAATTACATTTTAAGAAATGTGTGTGCTAAGGATAATGGTACTGATTATGATACAGTTGTAATCGGAGCATCACATGCAAGGGCATCATCTGATCCGGAGCAGATTGATAAGAATGCGGGAACATATTCGATTAATATGGCAATTCCGGGAGAAACAGTAAAAGATTCGTATTATGTACTCGAAGAGACATGCAGAACTAATGATATTAAGACAGTTATTCTTGATATTGATTATCAGTATTATTTCAATCCTCCTAAAGAAGGATTCTATACTGAACAGTTTATCCAGTGCCAGATGAACTGGGGTTCATATGTAAAGTGGCAGTATATATATGATAACATGAATCGTATGGAAATAAGAAATGTTTTCACAAGAAGACAAGCATGTGATTTTACACTTACCAGTATGAAAGAAAATATCAAACAGAAATTATCAAAGGGTTACAAAGATGCAGATATTTATTCTCTTGATGTAGATGGTGGAACATATGCTGGAAGAGGCTATTTCTATATTAAGCCTGTTAGTGGAGAACTGGCAGGTAAAGAACTTATAAAAAGCTGGAGTGTAAGAAGCAGAGAGCAAATTACAGGTTATCCTCTGAAGTATATTAAGAAAATAATAAAATATTGCAGAGATAATGATATTGATCTTATCGCAGTAACATCTCCAATAACTCCAAGCAGTGTAGGTACTCTTCATATGGAGAATGTTCATAATACAATAAATAATCTGCTGGTAGAGAATGGAATCTTCTATTATGATTTCAACATGGCAAGACAGGATGTACTGCCAAGAACAGATTCGGACTTTGTTGATAAAGAAGGACATATGAATGGAGAATTTGCAAAAGAATATTCAGAATTTCTTGGCAAAGTTATTAAAGAACATAAACAGGGAACTAAAGATATTAATAGATATTTCTACAGTTCATATCAGGAAATGTATGATACTGATGCAGGGCTGTACGGGGTAGTGGAGAAATAAAATGTCATTTACAACAGCGTTATTTTGGTTTTTTATATTAATCGGAGTAGTTATATATTATGTACTTCCATCTAAAGTAAGATGGATGTGGTTACTTGTGTTAAGTTATCTGTATTATTTTTCATTTAATGTGAAGAATAGTCTTTTCATGGTTGCAGCATCGCTTGTTATATATCTCGCGGCGTTAGCAATGGAATACATACAGGATAAGTCAGATGCATATCTGAAAGAACACAAGGCAGAGATTGACAGGGAACAGAAGAAGAAACTTAAGAATTCTGTTAAGCATAAGAAGAGAATAATACTTGTAATAGCAATGCTTATTAATTTCGGAGTACTTGCAGTATTAAAATATGGTGGTTTTATCACAGGCAATATTACAGCAGTTCTTAATAAGATAGGAATTGATAAGACTGTGTATGCATTAAGCAATTATGTGATGCCACTTGGTTTATCATTCTTTACATTCCAGTCAATATCTTATGTTATTGATATATATCAGGGGAAATACAGAGCAGAAAGGAATCCATTCAGGATATGTCTTTTTGTATCGTTCTTCCCTCAGATTATGCAGGGACCTATTGGAAGATTTGATAAGCTGCAGAAAACACTTTTTGCAGGTAATGCATTTAATCTTCAGAATATACAGTTTGGTATTCAGAGAATATTCTGGGGACTGTTCAAGAAGATGATTCTTGCAGACAGGGCTGGAGTATTTGTAGCAATGATATTCAACAAGCCTGATGAATACGGTGGAGCAATGGCAATAATAGCGGTGCTTATGTATTCAATCCAGTTATATGCGGATTTTTCAGGTGGTATTGATATAGTAATCGGTGTTGCGCAGCTTTTTGGTGTAACTATGGATGAGAACTTCAGACAGCCATATTTTAGTAAATCAATCGGAGAGTTCTGGAGAAGATGGCATATTACACTAGGTACATGGATGAAGGATTATGTCTTCTATCCATTCTGCTTGTCAAAGGCTATGAACAAGTTCGGAAAGTGGGGCAAGAAGCATCTTGGTGAGCATGTTGGCAAGACGCTTCCTATATGTCTTTCTAATCTTCTGATATTTTTTATAGTTGGTATATGGCATGGAGCAGAATGGCGTTATATCATGTATGGTATGTATAATGGAGTAATAATAGCATTCAGTAACCTTGTAGAGCCACTTTATAAAAAATGCTTACATGCATGTCATATTAACCCACATAAGAAGTGGTGGCAGTGTGTGCAGATATTAAGAACATTTATACTTGTTAATATCGGATGGGTATTCGATTGCAGTGCAGCAGGTATGGGTTCTGCAGTCAGAATGATAAAACGAATGATTACAGACTTAAGATTTGACCAGCTTAACGCTGTAATGTTCAAGAGTATTGGTTTAAAGTCGGCCGATTACATAATTCTGGCAATCGGATGCGTTGTTGTATTAATAATAAGCATACTTAAAGAAAGAGGAGTACAGATAAGAGCTGCCGTAGCAGCAAAGCCAATAGCTGTAAGATGGCTTATTTATTACGGTCTTATAGTAGCAATATTTGTTCTGGGATATGCAAGTGACGCTGGAAGCGGATTCTTATATGCGAATTTCTGACAGCCATAATTAAATGGAGGATTTATGAAACATTTAAAGGAAATGTATGAATACAGAGAAATGATATTTTCTCTGGTAAAGAAAGATTTACGTGGAAGATACAAGGGCTCTGTGCTCGGATTTATGTGGACATTTATTAACCCGTTGTTACAGCTTTTAGTGTTTACACTGGTTTTCTCAATAATTATGAGAGCCAATTATGAGCAATATTATCTGTTCCTTTTCGTAGCGCTTGTACCATGGATGTTTTTCGGCTCAAGTGTTCAGGATGGTTCAACATGTATAATGCGTGAATCTAACATGGTTAAGAAAATATATTTTCCAAGAGAGGTTATTCCAATATCTACAGTAACAAGTGCATTCATTAATATGATTCTTACATTTGTTGTTGTGTTTATCGTTCTTCTTATCTCAGGAAGAGGAATTAATCCGGTTGCATTATTATATCTTCCTGTTGTAATGATTGTTGAATATATATTATGTCTTGGAATTGGACTTATAGTTTCTGCACTTACTGTTTATTTAAGAGATTTACAGTACATTCTTGGAATTGTAGTTATGGCATTACAGTATATGACACCAGTTATGTATGGCGCTGATATGGTAGAGAATGCTAATGTTCCACAGATATTAAAGACAATATTTAACTTAAATCCAATGACACCAATAATCAATATATACAGACAGATTCTTTACTATAAGGAAATTCCAGATTTGTCTACATTATTGGTTGCTATTATAACAGGCGTTGTTTTTGTTATTCTGGGAGCAATTATATTCAGAAGACTTCAGCGCGGATTCGCAGAAGAGTTTTAATGTTTAAGAAAGTGAGATAAGTATGCTTAACAACGAGAATTCAATCGAAGTAAGGAATGTATCCAAAAGCTTTAAAGTGTATTTTGATAAAGGCAATGAACTTAAAGAGAAAATGCTGTTCTGGAAGAGAAACAGATATGAAAACAGAGTTGTTCTTAATAATATAAGTTTTACAGTAAAGAAGGGTGAGGCAGTAGGTCTTATTGGAAGAAACGGCTGTGGTAAGAGTACAACACTTAAGCTGTTGACTAAGATTATATATCCAGACAGCGGTTCTATTGAAATGTGCGGAAGAGTTTCAAGTCTTCTTGAACTTGGAGCAGGATTCCACCCTGACATGAGTGGAAGAGAAAACATATACACTAATGCTGCGATATTTGGTCTTACTAAGAAAGAGATAGATGAAAGACTTGAGGATATTATCGAGTTTTCAGAATTACAACAGTTTATTGATAATCCTGTAAGAACATATTCATCAGGTATGTACATGAGACTTGCATTCTCAGTAGCTATTAATGTTAATGCAGATATCCTTCTTATTGATGAGATTCTTGCTGTAGGTGATGCGAATTTTCAGGCAAAATGTTTCAACAAGTTAAGAGAGATTAAGGCTAATGGAACAACTATTATTATTGTATCACATGCTCTTGGACAGATTGAAGAGATATGTGATAAGTCAATCTGGATTAAAGATGGACAGATTGAGCAGGAAGGTGATCCAAGAGAAGTTGACATTGCTTATCTTGATTATATGAATCAGGAAAGATTAAGCAAGGATGAGCAGGAAAGAGCCAGAATCTTAAGAATTGAAGCAGAGCAGAGAAGACTTAAGAAGGCTGAGGAAGAGAATAAAGAAGGTGGTAACGATAAGCGTTACGGAAGTTTCGAGGCAAGAATTAATGATGTTATCTTGTCTTGTGATGACGGCAATAGGACAGAAACTCTTGAAACAGGAAGAAAAGCCGTGATAGAGATAGATTATTCTGTTGAGACTCCGGTAAAAGAAGTTCATGCAAGATATATGATTTACAGAATTGATGGTCAGTTATGCAGCGGAAGCAGTACTAAGATAGACAGACTTGATGCATTTGACCTTGAGAAAGATGGAAAGATTGTTATTGAGTTTGACAGTATGACACTTACAAGAAGCCAGTACTGGGTTGATATAGTGCTTGAGAAAGCTGATGGAACACCAATTGATTATTATAAAGAAGCAGCAAGGTTTAATGTTGTATCAGGAATTGAAGATATGGGTGTTGCAAGAATTGAGCATACATGGAAGAACTGTTAATTGAAAGGTAGTAGCTATGAAAAAGAGTGATAATGTAATTAATATACAGCTTTCAGATAATCAGGGAAAACTTCATATTAGAATTGCAGGCTGGTATATTCCTAAGGATTTTGATGATTATTCATTTGAATTATTTATTAATGGGGGAAAAATAGAGTGCAGTGTTGAACATATAACAAGAGAGGATAAGCTAGATCTTCTTATAAGTAACAATCTAAAGCGAGACAGCAAGATAGGATTCATTATTAAAACAGATGTTAATAAGAGCGATGTTAAGACTATTGAATTATATGTAGTTGATGCAGGGGTAAGAAGTAAGATTGCAAGTGCTGATGAGAAGGATGTTGTATATACGGTACAGGATCAGATATTACAGTATAATATAGACAGAATATGGCCGGAAAAGACTATCGATGACAAGCATGTTTACAGGGTAGCAGGATGGGTTGTTGCACAGGAAGGTGATGTTGTAATCAATATGACAGATACAAGCAATAATCCGCTTGAATTCAAGAATGTGCGCTGTGAACGTCTTGATTTAATTGATAATGGTTATACAGAAGATGAAAAAAAAGCGGTTGGATTCACAATTACAATAGATGAAAAACCTGGATATGTATTACATTTTAAGTCGGATGCCAAGAGCATTGATATTAATATAGATGAAGAGATTAAGAGACAGAGAAGAATTTACAATATAGATAAGACCAAGAGAATGATTAAGGCTGTAACACCACATAATGTCGCACGCCTCTGTCATCACATAAGATTATATGGATTTAAAGATCTTAAAGAGTATGTATATGGCGGATTATATGGCGTTATGGATCAGGCTGAGATATATAAGAAGTGGTTTGCAATTCATAAAGCTACACAGGAAGAGCTGGATAATCAGAAAAAGGTGAAGTTTGCTTATGAACCAAAGGTAAGTATTATTGTTCCAACATATAATACACCTATTAAGTATCTCGAAGAGATGATCCAGTCAGTAATTAACCAGTCATACAGTAACTGGCAGCTTTGTATAGCAGATGGAAGCTGCGGTAATGCAAAGCTTGAGAAGGTTCTTGAAGATTATCATAAGAAAGATTCAAGAATTGTATATAAGCTGTTAGACAGTAATAAGGGAATTGCAGGCAATACTAATGCTGCACTTGAACTGGCTGACGGTGAGATAACAGGGCTTCTTGATCATGATGACACATTAGAGCCAGATGCTTTATATGAAGTTGTTAAAGCATTTCAGGATAAGATGGTTGATGCTGTATATACAGATGAAGATAAGATATTAGGACCGGATTGGATAAATGTTGATCCTAATTTTAAGACAGATTACAACATTGATTTGTTAAGATCTCATAACTATATAACACATTTCTTCTGTGTTAAGACAGAGCTTCTTAAGGAAATCGGTGGCTTTAAGGCTGATTATGATGGTGCACAGGATTATGATGTTATATTAAGATGTACTGAGAAAGCCCGTAAGACTGAGCATATTGCCAAGATATTATATCATTGGAGAATGCATGATAATTCTACAGCAGCTAATCCAGCAAGTAAGGCATACTGCCATGAAGCAGGAAGAAAGGCTGTTGAGGACCATCTTAAGAGACTTGGAATACCGGCTAAGGTTGAACTTTGTAAGTTATTCGGAGGGAGCAGGGTTATATATGAGACACCAGGAAATCCGCTTGTTTCAATTGTAATTCCTAATAAGGATCATATTGATGATCTTGATAAATGTGTACGTTCACTGTTTAATGTCAATACTTATAAGAATATAGAAGTTATTATTGTTGAAAATAACAGTACGCAGAAAGAAACATTTGAATATTATGACAGTATACAGAAGGAATATTCTAATGTTAAGGTGTTGGTGTGGAAGAGAGAATTTAATTATTCTGCAATTAATAATTTCGGTGTTAAGGAAGCAAAAGGTGATTATATCTTACTGCTCAACAATGATACTGAAATGATTGCACCGGATTCTATATCAGACATGCTTGGTTACTGCATGCGTCCGGATGTGGGAATTGTTGGTGCCAAGTTATTGTACCCGGATGGAACAATCCAGCATGCTGGTGTAATTATCGGACTTGGCGGAATTGCAGGACATGCATTCATAGGTCTTGATGCTAACCAGTACGGATATATGTCAAGAGCATATCTTTCAAGCGATTATTCTGCGGTTACAGCTGCATGCCTTATGATATCAAAGGAAATATACAACGAAGTAGGAGGTTTGTGTGAACAATATGCAGTTGCATTTAATGATGTTGATTTCTGCATGAAAGTCAGAAGCAAGGGATACCTTGTAGTATATGATGCATTTTCACAGTGGTATCATTATGAATCTAAGTCAAGAGGATATGAAGATACTGAAGAAAAGCAATTAAGATTCAAAGGCGAGATTGATACATTTAAGAGCAAATGGCAGAAAGAATTAGATGAAGGAGATCCTTTCTATAACAGGAATTTCCCTCTTAACACAGAATCATATACACTGGAATTAGAGTAATTATCAGAGGTAAAAATGTTTTTAACGAGAGCAGCACAGATTATTGGAAAAGAAGGCTTTAAGACATTCGGGTATGCATTACAACAGAAGATGCATCAGAATATGACAGATGAGAAAGCTTATAGCATTTATCAAAAAAAAATCGCACCAAAACAGCGTATTACTGATAATAAGGCTGACTGCACAGCAATATGCAGACATAGTGGAAGCTATGAAAGCATGCTGGCAGCAGTGTCTGGAATGGATGCTGAATATATAGCCGTGTGTGATGAAAGCTGTGAATTCGATAAAGATTATACAGCAATTGTTTCACATTATATAAGGATTCAGAAAAGGGCAGGACGCAGTCTTATATATATATATACTGATTCGGAAAAGTATAATCAGGAAGCTGGATGCGGACTTCCTGACTGCAAGCCTGATTATTCATGGGATACACTGTTATCTTACAATTATATTGGCGATGCATTTGTTGCAAAGAAGAATGCTCTTATAGATGCTATTAATGAATGTAAGAATCATGGCGCGGTTGATAATATTAATTATTATGAATTGTCTTTAATAATTCTTTCAAAGTGTAAGACGTCAGATGTTGGGCATATCCATCAAGTGCTTGTTAAGGACATAAGAACTGACAGTAAATCATACAGGACTGCTGATGACGGAATGGCAGCTTTTAAGAAAATGATTCTGGAAAGTTCAGAAATTAATGTGAACATCGTAGCAGATAAGCATGATTCAGCAGTTGAGCATGTGCATTATATTACGAATGAATATGATCTGGTGAGTATAATTATTCCATCAAAGGATAATCCAGACATATTAAAATGCTGTTTACAGAGTATCCGCAAGTTCACGAAATATATTAATTACGAAATTGTTGTTGTTGATAACGGAAGTAATGACAGCAACAGAAAAGAGTATGAGAAGCTTGTAGATACATTTGAAGGACAGGCATCATATGTGTATGAAAAGGCAGATTTTAATTTCTCACATATGTGTAATATTGGAGCAGCTAAAGCAAAAGGTAATCTGTTGCTGTTCCTTAATGATGATATTGAAATAATCGGACAGGATTATGAAGACACAGACTGGCTTTCAGTACTTGTCGGACAGGCAAAGCAGGAAAGTACCGGCGCGGTTGGTGCAAAGCTTCTGTATCCGGACTCATCATATATCCAGCATGTGGGTGTAATTAATTATGAATCAAGCTGTTTTGCACATCTGTATGCGAAGGCAGTTGATGATGAGAATATCAAGGCTCACAGGAATTACGCTGATTATGACTGCCTGTGTGTTACAGGAGCATGCTTTATGATTGAGAAGGCTAAATTCGATAAAGCTGGTGGATTTGATGAAGCATTTGAAGTAACACATAATGATGTTGATATATGCCTGACTTTGTATGAACAGGGATATTACAATGTCTTAAGAAATGACGTGGTCCTTTTTCACCATGAATCATTCTCAAGAGGTGATGATGAGGTTGATGAAGAAAAGAACAGACGTAATATGCATGCAAGGGATATGACATATGAAAAACATCCAAAGCTTGAGAAATATGACCCTTTCTATAGTCCGCTTCTTACGCAGACGGAGAATAACTACAGATTCGGAGATGAGATATATTCTGTAATATACAGAAAACCTCAGAAAGCTGACAGATTAAGGCCGGCTGCAGGATATATGGAAGTATCACCTACAGTTAAGGTGACAGAAACAGGGTATCATGATGATATGCAGCTTAGGGGATTTGCATATAACGGAAATAAAGTGTATTATAATCCCGTAATTTTTCTGTGGAATGAACAGAATTGTTATAGGATTAAGGTACAGTCAGTATGTGACAGAGTATTTCATTTAAGAAAAGGTGTGGATAAGAACATTAACTATGCACCGTTTTTTTGTGGAATAGATACAACGGATATGGAAAGCGGCACATATAGATGTGCTATCAGAGCTGATGGTAAATATTATGATGCACAGACAGATGTCGTAATTGATGGTTAAAACAATATGGCAGAACAAGGAGGAATTTATGAAGACTACAGCACTTATTATGGCAGGTGGTAAGGGAGAGCGATTCTGGCCAAAGAGCCGTGTTAATATGCCAAAACAGTTCCTTTCTCTTACAGATGACGGAAAGACTATGATACAGCTCACGGTAGAGCGAATCAGCCCATTGGTTGATATTAAGGATGTTTATGTTGCTACTAACAAGAACTACAGAGAACTTGTAAAGCAGCAGCTTCCAGGTATTCCAGAGGAGAATATCTTATGTGAGCCTGTTGGAAGAAATACAGCACCATGTGTAGGTCTTGGAGCAGTTCATGTTGCAAGCAAATATGATGATGCAGTTATGATTGTACTTCCATCAGACCACCTTATTAAGAATAATGAGGTGTTTGCAGATACATTTAAAGAAGCTGTTCAGATTGCAGAAGAGGGGGCTAACCTTGTAACGGTAGGTATTACTCCGAATTATCCAGAGACAGGCTATGGTTATATTAAGTATAATCAGGATGACAAGAAGAATAATGCTTATTCAGTTGAAAAGTTCGTTGAGAAGCCAGACCTTGAGACAGCTAAATCATACCTTGCTGACGGAACATATCTGTGGAACAGTGGAATGTTCGTATGGAAGGTATCTACAATATTAGACTGCTTTAAGAAGTTCATGCCGGATACATATGAAGGCTTATTAAAGATTAAGGCAGCAGTTGGAACAGCAGATGAAAATGCAGTGCTTGAGGCAGAATTCCCTAATCTTGAGTCACAGTCAGTTGACTACGGTATTATGGAGAAGGCAGATTCTATCTACACACTTCCAGGCAACTTCGGTTGGGATGATGTAGGTTCATGGCTTGCAGTAGGAAGAATCAAGAAGAATGATGATAACAGCAATGTAATTAACGGCAATGTAGTTGCAGTTAATACTAGGGGCTGTGTAATAGAAGGTGGCGAAAAACTTATTGCCACAGTTGGTTTAAGAGATATCGTAGTTGTTGATACTAAAGATGCAACTCTTATTACAACTAAAGAGAATGCAGGCGAAATCAAGCAGGTGCTTGCAAAGCTTCGTGAAGAAGGAAAGAATGAGTATCTGTAGAAGATAGTATGAAAATACATATGCTTAAAACAAGGCGTTTGGAGGAACTATAATGACAAAGGAACATGTCAATACTAATCATACATTTGCGATATGCGCTTATAAGGAGAGTCCATATCTTGAAGAGTGTATTACATCACTTATGGAACAGACTGTAAAGTCAGAGATATTTATTGCTACATCTACACCTAATAAGTATATTGACGACATAGCAGCAAAATATAATTTAAAGGTGTATGTCAATGAGGGAGAAAGCGGAATTACACAGGATTGGAATTTTGCTTATTCTAAAGTACAGACAGATTATGTCACTATAGCTCATCAGGATGATAAATATGCGCCTGAATATGTAGAGAATCTGTTAGCGTATACAGCTAAAGCTAAAAAGCCGCTGCTTTTCTTTACCGATTATGCAGAGATAAGAAATGGCGAGATTGTAACAACCAATAAGATTCTTAAAGTAAAGAGAATAATGCTTTTCATAATGCGTCCAAAGGCAATGTGGGGAAGCAGATTTATAAGAAGAAGAGTGTTATCGCTTGGCTCACCAATATGTTGTCCATCAGCAACATATTACAGACCTAATCTTATGAAGCAGGTATTCCTTAATGGATTCAGAGCTGATGAAGACTGGGAAGCATGGGAGAGATTATCAAAGCTTAAGGGAGACTTTATATTCTGTAATAAGATACTCACATATCACAGAATACATGAGGACTCAGAGACAACTAAGATTCTTAATGATAATAAGAGATCTGAAGAAGATTACATTATGTATCAGAAGTTCTGGCCCAAATGTATTGCTAAAATGCTTACTAAGGCATACAGCAAGAGTGAAGAATCTAATAATATGAAGCAGGGATAGGAGTTAACGATGAAAGAATACGATGAGGCAACCCTTAAAAAGGTACAGCAGACAGAGATGGAAATTCTTAGAGATTTCATCAAAGTGTGTGACGAGAATAATCTTACATGGTTTGGTGATGCCGGATCAGGAATCGGGGCAATAAGACATAAGGGATTCATTCCATGGGATGATGATATTGATGTAATGCTTCCTAGAAAAGATTTCGACAAGATGATGGAAGTTATTAAAAGAGATTACAGCGATAAGTATTCAATTGCCAATGTTGAAACAATGAAGAATTATCCATTGATGACAACAAGAATTATGATGAAAGGAACAACATTTATAGAGGAACCTCTTAAGAATATCAAATGTGATCTTGGAATATTCCTTGATGTGTATCCGCTTGATAATATATCAGATGATGAGGAAGAACTTAAAAAGCAGGCTAAAGCTGCCTGGTTCTGGAGCAAGCTTCTTATTCTCAGACATGTTGCGTTCCCGGTACTTCCTTATAAGGGAGTTAAGGCTAAGATAACACATATTGCAACAGCAATTATTCATGCCGGACTTGTTGTGTTCAGAATTTCACATAACTGGATTGCTGGCAAATGCTTAAAGATTGCATCAAGATATAATGATGTGGATACTAAGAGAATGGCATTCTTATTTGATACAGATCCATATTATCATATAATGTTAAAGGATGAGATATATCCATTACAGATGTATGATTTTGAAGATATTAAGATGCCTCTTCCAGCCAACGAAGATGAGAAGTTAAGAAATATGTATGGAGATTATATGCAGCTTCCTCCAGTTGAAAAGAGAAAGAATCATTACCCATATAAATTGGAATTTAAAGACTAAGAGGTATATATGAATATTATTTCAAGAATAATGGGTGTGGATAAGACACCAGAAGATAAGTACAAATATATCTGGTTTACAATGGGAACAGCATGTTTCGCACTTGCCACGCTTGTTATGACAATTGTTATAAGCCGTTTCTTAGGTGAGGCTAAAGCGGGAATGTTCTCGATTGGTCTTTCAATTGCACAGTGGCTTGTTACAATAGCCTATTTCGAAATAAGAACATATCAGGTTACTGATGTTAAGAATGAGTATCCTTTTGGATATTATTTCACTTTAAGACTTATGATGTGTCTTATAACATTTCTGGCAAGCATAGTATACGTTGTATTTAACGGCTACAGTCCGGAGAAAGTTACTGTTATATTGCTTGTATGTATCTATAAGATACTTGATTCGGTAGCTGATACATTTGAAGGTGAATTCCAGAAAGAGGAAAGAATAGATATGTCCGGTAAATCAGAGTTTTACAGGATATTCTTCAGTATACTGGTTCTTGTTGTAACAGTAATTATAACAAGAAATCTGATATTCTCTCTGATATGTATGAATGTAGTTGCATTGCTTATAATTCTGTGTCTTGATGCATCTGTTGCAGCAGGCAGGGTTAAGATATGTATTGTCAGGGATTACAGAAGAGTTTTCGTACTTTTTAAAGTGTGTCTGCCTCTTGCTATAAGCACATTTTTAAGTAACTATATTATCAATTCATCGAAATTATCTGTTGACAGAATGTTAGGTGATGCAGCACAGCTGTATTATACGGCGGTATTCATGCCTAATATGGTAATTAATCTGTTTAGTGGTATAATATTTAAGCCGATGCAGACATCAATGGCTGTTAATTATTATGAGAAGAAGTATAAGAATTTCTGGCACATAATATTCAGGATGTTTGCTATAATAGCAGGATTTACACTTATATGTGAGGTCGGGGCATATATACTGGGAATACCGGTTCTGTCATGGCTTTATGGTGTTAATCTTAAGGATTACAAGATGACACTGCTTCTGCTTCTGTTATGTGGAGGCGTTAATGCGGTCAATATAATATTCTATTATGTACTTGCCATAATGCGTAAGCAGAAATACATGACTATTCTGTATCTTATTGTATGCGGAGTTGCGCTGATTATTATGGATCCGATTACAGGCAGACTTGGTCTTAACGGAGCTGCACTCGGCTATCTGATACTTGTTGTGTTATTAGGCGTATTATTGATGGGATATATCTTATACCAGATTAGAAAGGATAGAAAAAGACAATGAGCCAGAATGAACAGTATGATCCAAAGGTTTTGAGAAAGTTACAGCTTGCAGAATTAGAGGTGTTTAAAGATTTTATTAAAATATGTGATGAGAACGGACTTTCATATTTCCTGTTTGCAGGATGTGCAATCGGAGTTGAGAGACATAAAGGATTTATTCCATGGGATGATGATATAGATATCGGAATGCTCAGAGATGATTATGAGAAGGTTCTGAAGATATATAGAGAGAAATATACAGATAAGTATGTAGTTCTTGATATAGATTCACAGGAAACATTTCCTTTCTATAATGCAGAGATAGCAAGAATTGGAACTAAGAATATACCATATGTATTCAAGGATGCTAATGTTCCTATGGGAATTGATATTGCGCTTTATCCTTATGATAATGTTCCTGATGATGCCAAGAAGAGAAGAAGACAGAGATCATCAGTATTCTTCTGGAGCAAGTTAAGAATATTAAGAGAATTCAAGAAACCTGTGCTTTTCATGCATGGATGGAAGAGAAAAGTTGTAAGTGCAATGTGTATAGTAATGAACAGATTACTTACATGGACACATTTCTCAAGAAAATTCATCAACAGACGTTATATGAAGAGCGCACTTAAGTATAACAATGAGAAGACAAGATGGGTTGCATGTTTCTTTGGTGAGATGGATCCTTTAAAGCAGGCTATAAAGTTAGATGACCTGTTCCCATTGGTTGAAAAGCCATTTGAAGATATAATGGTTAAAGTCCCTAAGAATAATGATGTATTTCTTAAGAGAATGTTTGGCGATTATATGAAGATGCCACCAGTAGAGAGCAGAAAGAATCATGTACCTGAGGTTCTGGAGTTCGGACCATTTGATGAGGAACTGAAAGATATTGATATTTAAAGCATGGACAATTATGGAGAAAATATGAAAAAACTTATAATAATTCCAGCATATAACGAGAGCGAAAGTATAGAGAAGACAGTCAGAGATATTATAGAGAATGCACCATCATTTGATTATGTAGTTATCAACGACTGCTCAACTGATAATACACGACAGATATGTGAAGATAATGGATTTAATATTGTTAATCTGCCAGTTAATCTGGGAATAGGCGGAGCTGTTCAGACAGGATATCTGTATGCAGAAAGATATGGATATGATATTGCTGTACAGGTAGATGGTGATGGACAGCATGATGCGAAATTCCTTGGAGAGATGGCTGATTATCTTGAAAAGAATGACCTTGATATGGTTATAGGTTCAAGATTCATAGAAAAACAGGGATTCCAGTCATCTAAGGCAAGACGAATTGGAATTAACTATTTCACTGGCTTGATAAAGTTATGTACAGGTCAGAAGATAACAGACCCTACATCAGGATTAAGACTTATAGGAAGACGTACAATAGTACAGTTTGCCAAGAAGTATCCTAAGGATTATCCAGAGCCGGAAACAGTTGTGGCAATATTAAAGAAAGGTTTCAAGGTGGCTGAGATTCCAGTTGTCATGAGAGAAAGACAGGGCGGAAGCTCATCAATAACACTTAAGAAATCAGTATATTATATGGTTAAGGTTACACTGGCAATATTGTTTGAGAATTTCAGAGGAGATAAGCATAGATGAGTATAAGAATTAAATGCGTTATAATTGTTGTTCTTATATTAGGACTGTTAAAGATATTAGGTCTTATCAAGAAGAACAAACTGGAATTAAAATATGCACTTTCATGGCTTTTTCTGGAGGTTGGAATATTAATAATTACATTAATACCTAATCTTCTTAATGTTATATCAAAGGCACTGGGAATATATAATGAGATTAATATGTTGTTCTTTTTAGGGTTTGTCTTTATTATACTTGTTATATTCTCGCTTACAATGTCGCTTTCAAGAAACTCGGAAAGAGTAAGAAAGATGGTACAGGAGATTGCATTGAATAGTTATGCTAATGATAAGAAGGAATCGGGTGAAATAACAAAGGAAGTTTAATGGTATTATTTGGAGGATATAATGTCAGAAGTTAAAATGATTAACAAAAGAAAAAAACTTATAGTAACTTTTATAATAATGCTGATACTGGTATTTTTATTTAACAGAGCTATGTACTGGTCAGAATTCAGTACATGGAAAAATAAATTGTTTGTTGGTGTAATAAGCATATTTGGTGTTATATGTATACCATTATTGCTGACTTATATAAAAGCTGCATCTGATTATATAGATACTTTCATAGCTAATAAGATAAATCAGATAAAGTATCTTGCTGCTCATTGGAAGAAGACACTTTTATTTACTTGCATATTCGCTATTATAATAGCAGCCGCCGTTTTATTGGAGAAAATTATCTTCAGTAGAATTTATGATGGATATTCTAACTTGAGGATGTATTTTTTCGTTGGAACGGGAATACTTATTTTTGCAATTGTATTATGTGGCAAGATAGCATATAAACGTGTAGAAGTATTATTTGCAGCAGCAGCATTAATAATGGGACTCACATATATAATGGTTTCACCAAGACATTTACTTGTGACATGGGATGATGAGACACATTATTTAAGAAGTGTTTCTCTCGCGGATGTTTTTGATAATACTAAGTTTAATGCGGAAGGTTTATTCTATGATTCTCAGCCCGCTGCATATATGTATACACAAGGAGATTTAACACAGGAAGAGTTTAAGGCAATTCTTGATAATGTTGAATATCAGTATGAACAGAAACGTACAGATAACAGATTTGGAAGTGAAGTGGGAAAGGAGTTTGTTGCTTATACCCCTGCTGCAATTGGAATAATTATGGGAAAAGCGCTCAGATTATCGTTCTTCCATACATTTTTGCTATCCAAAATGGTGATACTTTGTACATATGTTTTATTAATGTATTTCGCAATAAAAAAACTAAAAAATGGTAAAGTACTTTTGGCTGTTATTGGATTATCCACAACAACAATGTTTATGGCATCTTCAATGTCATATGACTTTTGGGTTATTGGATTTACAACATTAGGATATTCATTCTTTATTTCGGAACTTCAGAATAGAGATAAAAAATTAGAATATAGAAATATTATAATGATGAATATATGCTTTTTACTTGGAATAGCTCCCAAAGCAATATATTTTGTTATAATGTTTGTTCTTTTATTTATGCCTGTTGATAAATTTAAGGATAAAAAGCAAAGAAGGATATATTATTCTATTATTGTAGGTGTGGCAATATTCCTTATGATGACATTCCTTCTGCCGATGTTAATTAATTCTCCAGGAACAGGAGACTCAAGAGGTGGATCAGATGTTAATTCAACTGAACAGATAAAGTATATACTTTCAAATCCTATAGAGTATTCAGGTACATTATTAAATTTTCTGAAAGATTATCTTAACCTTGATTATGCTTCAGAATTTATTAGTTCTATGGCATATATGGGATATGGAATTGGTACTGCAATTACATTAATGCTTATTGCAGCGTTAATGTACATAGACAGAGGTGAAGAGAAAGTAAGAATGCCATATGTAAGAGCTTCATATTTCTTTAGTGCGGCCGTATGTGTAGTACTGGTAGCGACAGCATTATATATATCATTCACAGCAGTTGGTGCAGACTATATTGCGGGATGCCAGCCACGCTATCTGCTTCCGTTGTTATTCCCAATGGCATATTTTATAGGTGTCGATGGTGTGACAACAAAAATTAATAAAAATGCTATGGCAGTAGCAGCAGTGAGTATAATGTCATACTTCTTTATGAATAATATGTGGGCTACATGTTTTTAATAATGTAAGAAAAATTTCATTGAAAGCGGCAGCTAACTAACAGGGAGATTACTATGAAGAAGATAAAAGATAAATTAATAACGATTTATCCTCAATTGATATTTCTTATTGTAACATTCTGTATATTTATGCCGGCATCATTATTTCTTGGTAATCTTGATGAATTTGCAGTAGGTTTCACGGCACTTATACCGCTTCTTATAGCAGCATCGTTAATTACGGCAGCAGTTGTTATACTGATAGGTCTGATTGTGCCAAAGAAGATATGTAACATATACGCAGCGGTCATATTTGGCGGTGCATTAGCTGCTTATGTGCAGGGGAATTTTCTTAATCCGGATTTTGGTGTCCTTAATGGAAGGCAGATTCAGTGGAGCCAGTTTAGGGTAAATGCAATAATAAGTACAGTTGTATGGATAGTACTTATAGTTGTTCCTGCAGTTGTTGTATGCTTTAAGAAAGATATAATGACAAAGATAATGAAGTGGGGCAGCCTGTTTCTTTCAAGTATACAGATTGTTACACTTGTAGTGCTTATAGTGGCTTCTAAGAGAACTGTTGATTATTCATATGTAGTTACAAAGAATGATGAGTTTGCGTTATCTTCGCAGGGCAATGTGGTGGTATTCATTGTTGATACACTTGATAATGATGATGCACAGAATTATGTTATTGACAGATACAGTGAAGAGCTAAAGGATTTTACTTATTTTGATAATATGATAGGCGGCGGTGCACCTACAGCACTTGGGGTTCCACTTATGCTTACAGGTTATCAGTATGATACCACACAGTCACTGGCTGATTACAGAAAGAAAGCATATGAAGAAGGTTCGCTTATTCAGGACATGTCAGATAACGGATATGATGTTAAGTTGTATACTTCAAGTGAGTATCTTAATGGAGTTAATCAGGAGGCAGTAGCCAATACTGCAGGTGGACAGAAATACAGAATATCAGACAAAGTTCAATTCTTTAAGAATATATATAAAATGTCGGCATTCTATGCATTTCCACAGATTATAAAACAGTATTTCTGGTTTTATGGTGATGATTTTGCAGCATGTCAGGCTCCAAAGAATAACAATATTATTCAATATGAACTGGATGATTCACAGTTGTATGCTGATTTTAATAATAATGGCGGTATAACAGTTGATGCTGGAAATAAAACATTTACACTGTATCATATGGTAGGGGCACATGCACCTTATGAGATGAATGAACAGTGTGTAGATGTGGGAGAAACAGAGACTTCTCTTGATAAGCAGATACAGGGTGTGTTCAGATATATTAATGAATATATGCAGCAGATGAAGGATAAAGGTGTGTATGATAACAGCACAGTTATAATTACAGCCGACCACGGCGGATATAGATTGTATGAACGTCCTGCTGTATTTGTGAAAATGGCTGATACTCATAATGATGTAATGCAGGTTAATTCAGATTCTGTAACATTTAAGAATCTGTATGCTACTTATGGCAAGGCAGCACTTGGACAGAAGAGTAATTATGGGAATACGCTTTTTGATATGGATGGTGTTTCTCAGTCAAGATATCATGTTGCACCATGGGATGTGTCAAAAGGTATGTACCCGGCAGATGAATATCTTAAAAACAGAGATTATTCGGTGTTCAGAATAGATGGGTACGCTGTTAATCCACAGATATCTGTAATTAAAGATGAGCAGCAGATGAAGAATATTAATAATTGATGATGAAGCAGCAGCTATAGCCATGGAAGGTTTATAGCTGTTGCTTTTATACTGGTAATTTAGTTTATTATCTGATATAATCCATTTTGTTCACGCAGATGGACAAAAATATGACCGAATGAATAAACTGTGAGAGGGGATATTTATGAACGAGAATAATCAGCTGGTTCGTGCTTTAGGGCTTAAAGAATCAATTAGTATGACAATTGGAACAGTTGTAGGTGTAGGACTTTTTACCTGTGGTTCAGCACAGATAGGAAGTGTAGGATCATGGATAATAGGATTCACATTTGTTGCACTTCTTATATCTATATGGCCATGTCTTATATATGGAGAGATGTCTGCAGCACTTCCTTGTGCGGGTGGAACATATAATTATGCCAAGAGAGGACTTAACAGAGTATGGGCTAATATGGCAGGATGGCATTATATAGTATCTGTTGTAGCTATTGGTGCAGGTGAGACGCTTGCATTTGCCAATTATTTTAAGATTCTTATGGAACAGCTTGGAATAAGCATTGTTAAGCTTGATTCAAGAATTATAGCTATTATCCTTGTTGCAGTTTTCCTTATTCTTAATTTCAGAGGTATTGAGCAGTCAGGTAAGGCACAGACAGCATTTATGTTTTTCTTCTGGGGCTGTTCAGTGTGCTGGTTCCTTTATATGATACCTAAGGTTCATGTTGAATATTTTGGTGGAATAGCAATGAACTCATTGCCTCCATTTAATGAGATGATGTATATATTTGGTCTTGTATGGTGGTGCTATACAGGATTTGAGACATGTGTATCTATGGGTGCAGAGACTAAGTACCCACAGTATACACTTCCAAGAGCATTAAAGATTTCGGTATTTATGGTATTTGCACTTAACGCATTATTCCAGTGGTTTCTTGTAGGTCTTGTACCTAAGGAGTTTTATGGAATTCTCGCAGCGGCAGATGCTCCATATGCAGAAGGACTTAAGGCGGTCGGACTTGTTGGATTTCCTATTATACTTTTATGTATCGGTATTGCATTTGGTGGTGATTTATCTACTATTAATCCAGGAATTGCTGCACCTGCAAGATACATTTATACAATGGCAGAAGATGGCGCATTACCAAAATTCCTTGGAAAGATTCATCCAAAGTTCAAGACACCATATGTTGCTGTTATTGTGGTTGGTGTTATCAATTTTATACTTATTGCAACAGGTTCAATTAATTACATAGCGTCAGTATCGCTTATATCACTTGCTATATGTTATATGATAGGCTGTCTTTCATATATGGGGCTTAAGAAGAAGTATCCTGATATGAAGAGACCTTATAAAGCACCTCTTGGAGTTGTTGGATGTATATTTACAATTGTTGTGTATTGCTTCATGTTAATATTTGCGGATAAGGCAGCACTTATTACATCAGGAATCATAACAGTATTATGTGTAATATTTTATTTTGCATATTCTCACAGAAAAGAGTGTGTTATGCCGACAATTGAGGAAGAAATTGGCGTTATAGAAGAGCCGGATGAGCAGACTAAGGCTAAGATGGACAGACAGTACACCATATGGAAGGTATGCACAATTATTGTTACATGCATTGCACTTGGAATCTATATAATTCCAATGGTGCTGTAAGGAGGAAATATGAATCGTTATCAGTTTGAAGTACTTACATATATTGAAAAGAATGGTAAGAAAGATTATCCGATGAGAACTCTTTCAGATACATTAAAGATTTCAGGAACAGCTATATCCAAGGCACTTGATGAGTTAGAAAATGATGTGCTTATTAAAAGATGTGAAGACCAGATGGAGATTACCGAAAAAGGTCTTGAGGCACTTGAGCCATACCGCGTAAAGAGAGCGGTTATTATGGCAGCAGGATTTGGTTCAAGAATGGTTCCTGTTACATTAGACAGACCAAAGCCAATGGTTGCTGTTAATGGAGTAAGAATTATTGATACATTACTTGATGCACTTGTTTCTGTAGGAATTAAGGATATAACTCTTGTGAGGGGTTATAAGAAAGAAAAATTTGATGAGATTCTTGATAAATATCCATTTATCAATCTTATTGATAACGATATATATGATAAAACCAATAATATATCATCAGCAATGGCAGCATTAGAACATATTGACCAGTGCTATTTATGTGAAGCAGACCTGTATATATCTAATCCGGCTATTATCACAAAGTATCAGTACTGCAGCAATATCCTTGGCTCTTATTCATTAGAGACTGATGACTGGAGCTTTAAGCTTGATAATGGACATATAACAGATTACCAGAAGGGTAATACATATTGCTTTAATTATTATGGAATATCTTACTGGACAAAGGAAGACAGTGCAAGATTAAGAGAAGACTTTGCACAGGTATATAATGAAGAGCCGGAGGGTAATGATTATTTCTGGGAATTCATTCCATTAGTACTTCGCAAGGAAAGATATGCGGTAGAGGTAAGACCTTGTGAGAAATCAGATATTATGGAGATAGATAATTTTTATGAGCTGGTACAGTTAGATTCTTCTTATAAGGATTATCCGGGACAGGAACAGTAAATGCAGATATAAAGGGAAGGTGAATGTCTATGATATGTTATAAGGGAAAGGTTCTTACAGTTGACAGCAATGATACAGTAGCCGGTTATCTCGTTGAGGATAAAGGAAGAATTGTGTATGTTGGTAACGAACTGCCAGAACAGTATAAGAATGTGCAGACAGTTGAACTCGGAAAGAAGGTGCTGGTTCCGGCATTCGTAGATACACACCAGCATATGGCATCATTTTCTACATTTCACGCAGGACTTAATGTTATGGATGCAGAGTCAAATGAAGAGATTGCACAGATGGTTAAAGAATTCGTGCAGTCAAGCGGTAATAAAAAGACACTTATAGCATTCGGTGCGTCACCATATTCAGTTAAAGAAGGAAGACTTATAAGCAGGAAAGAATTAGATAAGGTTTGCCCTGATAAGGAAATCATGGTTGTCAAATATGATGGACATGCGTGTGTAATTAACAGCAAGCTTCTTGATAAGCTGAAGGGGAAAGTAAGTAAGTTAAGAGGTTATCACGAAGATACCGGCGAGATGAATCAGGAGGCATTCTTTGAATGCTCTAATTACATTACCAATTCACTTTCTATTATTGAACTGTTTAAGAATATGCAGAGTGCCATTGATTTTCAGGCGTCTCATGGAATTGGCTGTATTCATACTGTAAGTGGTGTGGGTTTTACAGGCAATCTTGATATTACATTTGAAAAAATATTTGCAAAATCCTTAACTAATGGATTTCAGGTAAGAGTATTCCCACAGTCAATGAATGTTGATGTCGCATTAAAGAGAAAGCTGCCAAGAATAGGCGGGTGTTTTGAATGTGCGCTTGATGGATGTTTCGGTTCACACGATGCAGCTATGAATGAACCATATATTGATTCTTTAGGCGGTGACGGAGTACTTTATTATGATGATGAAAAGGTTATTGATTTCTGCAAGAAGGCTAACAGAGCCGGACTGCAGATAGAGATGCATGCGATTGGGGATAAAGCGTTTGACCAGGCATGCAGGGCACTTAAGGCGGCACTTGACGATTATCCAAGAAAAGATCACAGACATGGAATTATACATGACTGTCTTCCAACTGAAGAGGGAATTAAGATATGCAGGGACTATAATATACAGATGCCTGTACAGAGCGCTTTCATTAACTGGAAACAGGAACCTGATGAGTATCTTGAAAGCATTATGGATAAAGAAAGAACAGAAAGACTTAATCCGCTCAGAACATTTAATGAGAACGGAATAGTTGTTTCATGTGGTTCTGATGCTCCATGTACATCACCGGATCCTATTGTATGGATTGACAAAGCTGTTAATAATATGAATCAGTCTCAGGCAGTATCGGTTCAGGAAGCACTAAGGATGTGTACATATAATGGATATTATGTAACATTTGACGAGAAGGAAAGAGGAAGTCTTGAGGCAGGAAAGATTGCCGATATGGTGGTTCTTTCAGATGATTTGTATTCGGTTGACAAGAAGGACATAAAGAACATTAAGGTAGAGGGACTTATACTTTCAGGAAAGAAGTATGAATTATGCAGAGAAAATGTAATCAAAGCAGTGATTCGAGGAGTGTTCTCAGGAAACATGGCATAAGGAGATATGTATAATGAGAAAAGAAGAGTTTTATGTATTGAACAGTTTGTATAATGGAAGCATTGGCAGAGCAGGCTGCACTTATGATGTTGAGGAGACAAAAGCTCTTAATGACACAAATATTTATAATAAACTTGTAAAAACAGGGTATATTGAAAAAGAGTCTGGTAGTCTTACAAAGACTGGATTAGAGGCACTTGAACCATACAGGGTTAATAATGCCGTTATTCTTGCAGCTGGCGCATCTACACGTTTTATTCCTTTATCACTTGAACAGCCAAAGGGTCTTTTTGAAGTTAAGGGTGAACGTCTGATTGAGAGACAGATAAAGCAGCTTCAGGATGCTGGCATTAAGAATATTACAGTTGTACTTGGCTATAAGAAGGAGATGTTTTACTATCTTGAAGACAAGTATGGTGTAAAGTTCATTATTAATGATTCATTTAATATAAAGAATAATATAGAAAGTCTTTATCTTGCAAGAAAAGAACTTAAAAATACTTATATATGCGTAAGTGACAGTTATTATATCGAGAATCCTTTTAATCAGTTTGAATATCATACATTTTATTCAGGTTATTATGGAAAGGAAACAACAGATGAAGTATATGCAAGAGCTGACGGATTTGGAAAGATAACAAGAATTGCCAAGGATAATAAGATTGATGGATATGTTCTTATGGGACATTCATTCTGGAGAAAAGAATTCTCAGAAGCATTTATTAATCAGGTTGAAGCTGTACGTGAATCTGGGGTTTATAATAACTGCTATTGGGAGATTCTTGTAAAAGATAAGCTGGATGAGCTGCCTGATATATTCTTTAAAGAGTATCTTCCAGGTAATATATTCGAGTTTGACTATTTCGATGAGCTTAGAAAGTTTGATTCACAGTATCTTGGACATACACATAGTGAGATTATAAGGAATATCAAGCTTGTATTCAGATGTGATGAGGAAGATATAATTGATTTCAGGAATGTAAGCGAAGGAATGACCAACACATCATTTATATTCAAGATTGACGGAATTGATTATATATACAGACATCCAGGCGATGGAACAGAAAGTATAATCAATAGAAGAAATGAAAAAAAATCACTTATTAAAGCCAAAGAAGCTGGTGTAGATCCTACATACATATATGCAGATGTTAATGAGGGCTGGAAGATATCCATATTCATTCCAGAATTCAGAGAACCTGATTATAATTCTTTTGAGGACTCAAAGAAGATATTGGCTGTTTTAAGAAAGCTGCATAAGGCAGATATAACAGCCGATTATGGAATGAAACCTTGGGAAGATGCACTTGATATGGAGAAGCTTCTTGAGAAGAAAGATCCTGTGTGCTTCGTTCAATATGAAGGACTTAAGAACAACATAGGACAGTTGTATAAGATGACTCTAGCAGATGGAGTTGAAAAATGTTTCTGTCATGGCGATACATATAAGCCAAACTGGATGATAAGACCAGATGGAAGTGTTATACTTATTGACTGGGAGTATTCTGGATATTCTGACCCGGGAATTGATGTTGGATATTATGTGGTTGATGCCATGTATGATTTTGATAAGGCTGAGGAATTCATAAAGGAATACCTTCAGGAAGATTATAATGAGACAACAAGATTTCATTATATGGCATATGTTGCTATTATTGCGTACTACTGGTTTGTATGGGCTATGTACAGGGAATCATGTGGTGCAGACATGGGAGAGGCATTGGAGAACTGGCGAGACATGGCAGTTAAATATGCTGAGTACCTTTTGAAATAAATAATATTAAAAGGACACTGTATTATGTAAGAACAGTGTCCTTTTTTGTGTGCAAAACATGTAAAATTTATATTGGATATGTAAAAAAAGTATATCGGATATGTAAAAACACCTTTCAATAATTGATAATAAGTGATATGATTAATTATTGTGTTGGATGATTTTGACATAATCAATCAAATCTTCAAAAGAGGAGTTATTTATGGAAATATTATCGACAGCCTTAGGTTATGTAATGAATTTTTGTTACAAACTACTGCATGATTATGGATTGGCAATTATATTATTCACTCTGATAAGTAAGATAGTTCTCTTACCAGTATCAATCTGGGTACAGAAGAATTCAATCAAAATGGTTAAGATGCAGCCTGATATTAACAGGATTCTTATTAAACATTATGGTGATAAGGATGAGATAGCAGAGGAACAGTCTAAGCTTTATAAAAAAGAAAAATATAATCCACTGGCATCACTTATACCTCTTATTATACAGATAATACTTCTGCTTGGAGTTGTTGCTGTTATTAAGGATGGAATTAACGAAGGTGTTGCGAACATGAAGTTCTGTGGTTATGACCTTACATGGATTACCACAAAACAGTGGGGATTATCAATAATTACACCAATTATAGCAGGTGTATCAGCATGGCTTTTATGTGTTGCACAGAATGCAAGTAATGTATTACAGGCAGAACAGAGTAAGCTTAATAAGTATGGTATGATGATATTTTCAGTAGGTCTGTCATTATATTTAGGATGCTTTGTATATGCAGGAGTAGCTCTTTACTGGACTGCCAGCAACATATTTGCAATTCTTCAGTTATATCTTCTTAACTGGGCTATTAATCCTAAGAATTATGTTGATTATGAGGCTCTTGAGGAAACTAAGAAAGAACTTGCAGAGATTGAAGCTCTTGGTACGAAAAAGGGTAAAAGAAACAAAGAAGATATTAAGAGAGAAAAAGCTGATTATAAAAAGTTTTTTTCTGTTGTTAATAAACATCTTGTCTTCTATTCAGAGGGCTCAGGTTTCTATAAGTATTTTAAAGGGATAATTGAATACATACTTAACAATACGAATATTACAATTCATTATGTAACAAGTGATCCTGATGATCAGATATTCAGAATTGCAGAAAAAGAAAGTAAGATTAAGCCTTATTATATAGGGGAAAAGAAACTTATAACACTTATGATGAAGATGGATGCAGACGTTGTTGTTATGACTATGCCTGATATTGAGAATTATCACATTAAGAGAAGTTATATCAGAAAAGATATTAATTATGTTTATGTTCCTCATGGCATGGACAGCCTTAATATGACAATGCGAACCGGTTCAATGGATCATTATGATTCTGTATTATGTACAGGAAAGATTCAGAAAGAAGAAATAGAAAAAACTGAAGAAGTGTATAATCTTCCTAAGAAGGAGCTTGTTGAGTGGGGATATTCATTGCTTGATGAGATGCGTGAGGATTATGCAAAGATGCCAAAGAAGGAAAATGATATTAAGTCAATACTTATTGCTCCATCATGGCAGAAAGATAATATTGTAGACAGCTGTCTTGAGGACATACTTGATAATCTTAAGGGGCATGGTTATAAGATTACAGTTCGACCACACCCACAGCATGTAAGACATATGCCTGAGAAGATGGAAAGACTTAAAGAAAGATATAAGGATGATACAGATATAGAGATTCAGACTGATTTTTCATCAAACAGTACTGTTTTTGAAGCAGATCTTATGATTACAGACTGGTCAGGTATAGCATATGAATATGCTTATACTACATGTAAACCGGTTCTTTTCATTGATACACCAATGAAGATAATGAATCCTGAATACAAAAAGATTGGAATTGAGCCACTTAATATATGGATGAGATATGAAATCGGGCGAGTACTTAAGCTTGATGAAATTGATAAGACAGCTGATACAGCAGCAAAGATGCTGGCAGCTTCTGATACATATAAGGACAGCATAGACCAATTTGTTAAAGAATATGTGTATAATCTTGGAAGTAGTGCATCGGTTGGAGCTAAATATATTATTCAGGAAATTCAAAAAGCAATAAAAAGACATAAGGAACAAGAGTAGAGTCAGATTATAGGAGGGGATTATGCAGGCAATTATTTTAGCAGCAGGAATGGGAAAGCGTTTAAAAGAACTTACCCAGAATAATACCAAATGTATGGTAAAGGTTAATGGAGTATCGCTTATAGATAGGCTTTTGCATCAGCTTGAGAAACATCATCTCTCAAGAATAGTGATTGTTGTGGGTTATGAAGGACAGAAGCTGATTGATTATATAGCGACATTAGGAATTAAGACACCAATTTCATATGTTGACAATGCGGTATATGATAAGACAAACAATATTTATTCACTTGCGCTGGCAAAGAATTATCTTATGGAAGAAGATACTCTGCTTTTTGAATCAGATGTAATTATTGAGGATTCTGCAATTGATGAACTTGTAAAAGATCCGAGAGATACACTTGCCATGGTAGATAAATATGAGAGCTGGATGGATGGTACATGTGTAAAGCTTGACGAATATGATAACATTGTTGCATTTGTTCCAGGAAAGAGCTTTGATTTTAAGGAAAAAGAGGAATACTATAAAACTGTAAATATCTACAAATTCAGCAAACATTTTTCACAGGATATATATGTTCCTTTCCTTGAGGCATATTGTAGTGCATTGGGAGAAAATGAATATTATGAACAGGTTCTTAGAGTTATAACGATGCTGGACACACCTGGAATTAAAGGTATGAGATTATCAGGTCAGAAATGGTATGAAATAGACGATGAGCAGGATCTTGATATAGCAACAACACTTTTTGCTCCGGATGATGAGACAAGAATTAACCTTATGCATAAAAGATATGGAGGATTCTGGAGATATCCGGGATTGTTGGATTTCTGTTATCTTGTTAATCCTTATTATCCGCCTAAAAAGCTTAAGGATGAACTGCGTGCGAGCTTTGATACACTTTTGACAGAATATCCTTCAGGTATGGGAGTTAATTCTTTACTTGCAGCTAAGAATTTTGGTGTTCATAAAGACAACATAATAGTTGGAAATGGAGCAGCAGAACTTATTAAGTCTCTTATGGAGAGCTTTTCTGGAAAGACAGGCGTTATCAGACCTACATTTGAAGAATATCCTAACAGATATGCTGTTGAAGACGAAGTGGTATTTACACCGGTAAATGACAATTATACATATTCGGTTGAAGAACTGATAGAGTTCTATACATGCAACAAGGTAGATAATATTATTATTATTAATCCTGATAATCCATCTGGTAATTATCTGAAAAAGGAAGAGATTATAAGGTTAATAAAATGGACAGACAGTCAGGGAATCAAGCTGGTGGTTGATGAGTCGTTTGCTGATTTCTCCGATGAACCGGATAATTCTCTTATAGAACAGAAACTTATTGAAACATATAGCAGATTATATGTTATGAAAAGTATATCTAAATCATACGGTGTGCCGGGACTGAGGCTTGGAGTCCTTGTTTCCTCAGATACAGAAGCGATTGCAGCAATGAAAAAAGATGTTGCAATATGGAATATTAATTCATTTGGAGAGTATTATCTTCAGGTTGCAGAAAAGTATAAGAAAGATTATGCAGCTGCAATGGACAAATTCCGCGTAGAAAGAAAAAGGTTCTATAATGAACTGGAGCAGATATCTGGTATAAGGGTCATCCCATCACAGGCTAATTATTTTATGATTGAGATAACTAATGGAATGACAGCAAAGGAACTTATGATAAAACTGTTTAAGAATCATTATCTTCTTATAAAGGATCTTACATCAAAAGTACATGATGGAAAACAGTATATAAGAATTGCAATCAGAAATGATGTAGATAACAACAAGATGATTGAAGCATTAAAAAAAGAACTTAATTAAAAAGGAGATAAAAAGTATGTTGACATTATTAAATTTAAATGTAGCAGGTTACATTGACCCATCTGTTATGACTTATGCCATTCAGGCTATTGCCGGAGTGATAATTGCTGTTGGTGCATTCCTTGGTATTTATTTAAGAAAGGCAAAGAAAAAGCTTAATAACAAGCTTGGAATTGATGAAAACAGAAACAAGGAAGTTGAGACAGATGATATCGTTATCAACGAATCAAAATAATAAATGCATTTTCAGGACGCCGTTTTTATACGGCGTCTTTTTCTTGATTTGTTATTGATAAAAGTATAAAATAGTGTAGCATTATATTAATAAAAACAGTGAGGTAATTATGAGTAACAATACAGATAATAATATGCAGGAAACTAAGCCGGATATATTTGATAAGATTATGCATCTGCCGGGTCTGAGGGTGTTTGAACCATTGTATAAGAAGTATAAGGAAGTGCTTTTATATCTTTTCTTTGGAGTACTTACAACAGTAGTAAGTATTGGTTCATATGCGCTCTTTAATGTTGCAATGGGAATTAATGAGCTTATTGCAAATGTTATATCATGGGTACTTGCAGTACTTTTTGCATTCTTTACTAACAGGATATGGGTGTTTGCAGCACCAACTAAGACTGTGGAAGAATTTATGAAACAGTTGGTTTCATTTGCGGGTGGAAGAGTATTAACTCTTGTAATTGAGGAGATAATTCTTCTTGTGTTCATTACAATGCTGCATTTCAACAGTATGTTAATAAAGTTTATTGCGCAGGTTGTGGTAATTATACTTAATTATGTTATAAGTAAGCTGCTTGTATTCAGAAAAGATAAGAGTGAGAAGTAAAAGGAGAAGGTAATGGAAAAGAATGTATTAGAGTTTCTTGAAAACTCACAGAGAATGTATGGGGAAAAGACAGCGTGTGCGGACATGAATAATGAACTTACATACACACAGCTTATGAATCAGGCAGAGTTCATAGGAAGCTGTCTCTCACTTAAGATTAAGCCTACACAGGGAGTTCCTGTGTATATGGATAAGACATGTAATACATTATCTTTATTTATGGGAATTGTGTATGCAGGCGGATATTACTGTATGCTTGATACAACTCATCCGGCTGAGAGAATTAATCTTATATTAGATACGATCCAGGCAGATATTCTGGTTGTAGATAATAAGTCAGCCAAGAAAGCAGAAAAGCTCGGATTTCAGGGCGAGATTATTAATCTTGACGAATTGCTTGAAGAGTATGACGGACAGGCTGTGGATTCAGAGGCTCAGGAGAGACTGGAAAAGATAAGAGAACAGGCACTTGATACAGATCCTCTGTATTCAATATTTACATCAGGTTCAACAGGAGTTCCTAAGGGAGTTATTGTCAATCATCGTTCAACAATAGATTTTATTGATTGCTTTACGGAAACATTTGGAATTACTAATGAGGATGTTATAGGTAATCAGGCACCTTTTGACTTTGATGTATCAGTTAAGGATATATATTCAAGTTTAAAGACAGGCGCAACCTTACAGCTTATTCCTAAGATGTGCTTTTCGTTCCCAACCAAACTGCTTGATTTCCTTGATGACAGAAAGGTTACAACTATTATATGGGCTGTATCAGCGTTATGTATTGTAACAACTCTTAATGGATTCGAGTATAAGAGGCCATCTTCACTTAACAAGATTATGTTCAGCGGAGAGGTTATGCCTATAAAGCATCTTAATGCATGGAGAGTGCAGTATCCGGATGCAATGTTTGTTAATCTTTACGGACCAACAGAGATAACATGTAATTGTACATATTATATTATTGACAGAGAGTTTGGTCTTGACGAGAAGCTTCCGATGGGAAAGCCATTTGCCAATGAAAGAGTATTCCTGTTAGATGATGAGGATAAGCTTGTTGATGCAGGCAGACCAGGCGAGTTAGGAGAAATATGTGTATCTGGAACAGCTGTAACTATGGGGTATCTGCGTAATCCTGAAAAGACAGCAGCGGCATTTGTACAGAATCCTCTTAATGACAGATATCTGGAAACTATATACCGCACAGGTGATCTTGGTTACTATAGTGAAGATGGTGAACTTTTCTTCTCATCAAGAAAGGACTTCCAGATTAAGCATATGGGACACAGAATCGAGCTGGGCGAAATTGAGACATACATGAATGCTATAGAGGGACTTCTAAGAAGCTGCTGTATATTTGATACAGACGAGAATAAGATTCTCGGATTCTTTGAGATAGAAGGAGCAAGTGAGCTTGACAGAAAGGGCGTAACACATGCTCTCAAAGATAAAGTGCCACAGTGGATGATTCCAAATGTGCTCGTTAAGGTTGAAACAATGCCGATTACTAAGAATGGTAAAATTGACAGAAAAGAACTTATGAAGATATATAAAGAACAGGAGGCATAGGATGGTAGGAGTTAATGAATTAAAAGAGATTGCCATAAAATGTGGAACACCATCGTATATATTTGATACAGATGAGCTATGTGCAAGGATTGATGCCATGCAGCAGATTTTGGGATGCGGTGTTACAGTGTGTTATGCAATGAAGGCTAATCCGTTTCTTATCAGCGTGCTTGACAAGAAGCTTGACAAATTCGAGGTATGTTCTCCGGGTGAATTTGCGATATGCGAAAAAGAAGGCATAAACAGGGAGAAGATTGTACTTTCGGGTGTTAATAAGGAAAAGAAAGATATTCTCTACACAATGAAGACAGGTGCTGTTGGAATCTACACTGTGGAATCGCTTAACCAGCTTGAACTTATCAATTCATGTGCAGTTGAGTGTGGCATTAAGGTTAAGGTTCTTATAAGAGTTACCAGCGGCAACCAGTTCGGTATTAATGAGCGTCAGGTATATGAGATTGCAGACAGAAAGGATGAACTTAAGGGAATTATCCTTGAGGGAATCCAGTGCTATTCGGGAACCCAGAAGAAGAAATTAAGCCAGATAGAAGCTGAGGTAGTATGGTTACAGGCAATAGCACATACATGTGAGGCTGAACATGGTGTTGAGCTTAAAGAGATTGAATATGGTCCTGGCCTGTCAGTTGATTACTTTGTTACAGACAAATGTGATGCCATGAATACTGATTTTGACGAGCTTAAAGAGTTTGCTGTGATGATTAAAGAAATGTCCGAAAAGTTCAATGTTACTCTTGAGATGGGACGATATATTGCAGCTACCTGTGGAATACTTATAAGCAGAATTGCTGATATGAAGATGAATGACACAACAAGATACGCAATTATTGACAGTGGAATTAATCATATTAATTATTATGGACAGGCTATGGCTATGAAGAAACCAAGATGTGAATTCATTCCAATGGAGTACACAGAAGGGTTTGCTGATGGCGTAGATCATGAGGTGGAAGTGTATTCACAGGGAGTGCAGCCGTATAATATATGTGGTTCATTATGTACAGTAGGAGATGTAATTGTTAAGAATCTTGAATTAAAGGATGCTAAGATTGGTGATATGATAGCATTTTATAATATTGGAGCGTATTCTGTTACAGAGGGAATATATCTGTTCCTGAGCCGCCGAATGCCTGCAATTGTGATGTATTCAATGAAGAATGGCTACAGGATTGTTAGAAATCCAGTGGACACTTTTTTAATAAACAGTGTTAGTACACAATAATTTTACAATTTTGTAACAAAATATGATTGACTATATGTGAATGAGAAGATAGAATGTTTTCTGTTCACAGATGTGTGATTAATAATTTTTTTGCGAGGTTTATTATGGATCAGTTATTAGACATTTTGAATGAAATTAACAGTGATGTGGATTATGAAGTATGTGATACTCTTATTGATGATGGAATATTCAGCTCATTTGATATTGTATCACTTGTTGGTGAGTTAAACGATGCATTTGACATCGATATCACACCAGTTGATATAGTACCTGAGAACTTTAATTCAGCAGAGGCTATGTGGGAGATGATTCAGCGTCTGCAGGATTAATCCAGAAAGTGGGGTAAAACAATATGTCACTAGTTTCTACCGGATTTCTGGTATTTTTATTAGTGGGAGTAATTGTATATTATCTTATACCTAAGAAGGCACAGTGGGCATGGCTTTTGATATTAAGCTATGCCTACTATTTATGTTCGGGATATAAGACTGTTGTGTTCATATTACTTACAACAATCGTTACTTTCACATCAGGAATCCTTTTAGAGAGAACAGAGGATAATCTTGCCAAAAGTCTTAAAGCAGAAGGACTGGCAAGAGAAGATAAAAAGGCTTTAAAAGAAAAGGCAAAGACATATAAGAAAAGAGTTGTAGTACTTGCTCTTCTTCTGGTATTTGGTGTGCTTGCAGTTGTTAAGTACCATAATTTTGCGATAGAGAATGTTAATGGCATAATTAAGGCATTTGGTGGTAATGGCAGGATATCAACATTTACACTGCTTCTTCCACTTGGAATATCTTTCTATTCATTCCAGTCGATATCATATGTTATTGATGTATACAGAGGCAAAGTAAAGGCATGTAATAACATTTTTAAATATGCTTTGTTTGTTTCATATTTTCCTCAGATAACACAAGGACCTATAGGAAGATATGACAGGCTTGCACCACAGTTTTTTGCAGAGCATAAGTATGATTTAGTTGTTATACAGCATGGATTGCAGCGTATGGCCTGGGGACTTTTCAAAAAGTTCATTATAGCCGACCGTGCAGGAGTCGTGTCTGATCTGGTATTTAATAATCCGGGTCAGTATCATGGAATATATGTAATAATAGGTGTTCTTGCTTATTGTGCACAGCTATACGGAGATTTTGCCGGTGGAATTGATATGGTTATGGGTGCTTCCGAGATGTTTGGAATTCATCTGGATGATAATTTTAGGCAGCCATTCTTCTCTCATTCTATTGGAGAATTCTGGCGCAGATGGCACATAACACTTGGTACATGGATGAAGGATTATGTGTTCTATCCATTCAGCTTAAGTAAAGCTATGAATAAGCTTGGTAAGTTTTTCAAGAAACATAGTAAAACAAGATTTGGTAAATACATGGCAAAGGCATTACCTATATGTCTGGCAGATTTACTCATATTTTTTATAGTAGGTGTATGGCATGGAGCAGCATGGAAGTATATCGTATATGGTATGTACAATGGTATAATCATGAGCTTTAGCAGTATTATGGCACCTGTTTATGAAAAAATGTTTAAAATAACTCATATTAATAAGAATGCACGCTGGTACAGAGGATGGCAGATAATAAGAACATTTATACTTGTTAATATAAGCTGGTATTTTGATAACGCAGCTACTCTTACAGATGCATTCAGACTTATGGGAAATACATTTAAACATGCATCATTAAGCATGGACGCCGTTGTAAAAATGTCTGGAAGCCAGCTGGATTTAATAATATTGCTTGTGGGCTGCTTTGTATGGCTTATTATAAGCATACTTAAAGAGAAAGGCATTGTAATCAGAGAAGCTCTTGACAGAAAGCCTCTGATTATCAGATGGGCTGTATACATAGCTCTTGTTATGTCGGTTGCAATGCTTGGCTATATTTCTAATACATCGGGTGGATTTATGTACGCCCAGTTCTAATCAGAGGTGCAGGATACCATGAAGAAGAAAGCATTTAAAGAGATATTAAAATATGTGAGGGTGATAGTATTCTTTGCGGTTATAACTATACTTGTTGAAGCAGTTAATTATGTAATGGTTCAGCCGGGGTATGCAAGATATATAATCCATACAGTTGACAATCCGGATGATGGCTCTGATTATGATTGTATTGTAGTGGGAGCTTCACATGGAAGGGCTTCAATTGACCCGCATTATTTTCTGGAAATGGAATATGCAGTTAATCCAATTAATATGTGTATTCAGGGTGCCACGGTTATTGATAATTATTATATGATCAGAGAAGCGTGCAATAATAATGATGTAAAGAAGATAATTCTTGAACTTGATTATCAGTACTGGGATAAGAATCTGAAGCGCGATTCGGATTTTGGAGATCTTCTTGTATATGGGCAGCTTCCATTTACGAGTCTTAAAATGGAATATATAGTAAACCAGCTTATGGATAAAGACTTCAGGACAATATATTTCAGAAGATACGCATTTGCAAAGAATTGGAAAACGGCTAAGAAATATATGGCTACAAAGAAGACTGATGAATATAAGAATTTTCAGATTGAGGGAGTTGCCGGAATTGATACAGAAGGACCATATCAGGGACTGGGATTTTTCTACCGTACCAAGGTAACTGATAAGAAGGGAAAGATTAATCCATCACCATGGACATATGATGACCTTAATCCTAAGGTGCAGAAATATTTTCAGAAGATAGTTAAGTATTGTAAGGATAATGGAATTGAGCTTATATGTGTTACCACACCAATTCCACCATCATCTGTTGCTTCAGGTGCTGCAAATGAGGCTAATACATATTTCAGACAGATATGTGATGAGAACAATGTGAAATATATTGATGGCAATCTTATTAAGAATGAGGTGCTTGATGTAAGTGATGATGATTTCTCAGACTGGGAAGGACACATGAATGGTGAACTTGCAGAGCAGTTTTCAGAGATACTTACAGAGATACTTATGAAGGAAGATAATTCGGAATATTTCTATAGCGGCTATGATGAGTGTATAGAAGCAATTAAGGTGAGGGGTAATGAAAACTAAGGTGTTGAAGTATATAAGGGTGGTAGTATTTATCGCTGTTATAGCCGGACTGGTAAAATGCATAGATTTTGCAATGATGCCATCCGGATATATAAGATATATAATTCATGCAGCAGGAAATCCCGGTACAGAGGAGGGATATGACTGCATTATACTTGGAGCGTCACATGGAAGGTCTTCCATTAATCCTAAGTATATGATTAAGTCCGGATATGCAAAGAATCCTCTTAGTCTGTGCATTCCGGGAGAATCAGTTGTTAATTCTTATTACCTTTTAAAAGAGGCATGCAGAAACAATGCTGTGAAGAAAGTTGTGCTGGAGATGGATTACCAGTATTGGACTAATGATGAAGCAAGAGACTCAGAATTTGGGGATTTGTTTGAATATGTCCAGCTTCCAATGTCTAAAGTAAAGTTAGAATATATCAGAGATGAATTAATAGATAAAGATTTTAGAACTGTATATTTTAAGAAACTGGCATATACTTCAGATTTTAGTGAAGTTAAATACAACATTAAAACAAAGCTGACAAAAGAATACAGGGATTACGATATCAGTGCGGTTAAGGTGTGTGATGCTAATGGACCATATATGGGCAGAGGCTTTTTTTACCGGGAGAATAATAATGATAACAAATGTGATTTCTGGGTTCAGGAGTGGACTGAAGATGATATAAGCAGAAAAGTTATAAAGTATTTTCAAAAGATTGTAGATTATTGCAAGGATAATCATATAGAAATGGTGTGTATTACAGAGCCAATAACACCAACAGCTGTTGTAAAAGGACCTTCGAGAGATGCCAATACATTTTTTAAAGACATTTGCAGTAATAATAATGTAAGATACATTGATTTTACATTATTAAAAAATGATGTATTTGATATTACAGATAATGATTTCTGTGATTGGGAAGGACATATGTATGGAGAGGCAGCAGAAAGGTTTTCTGGGATTATGTCAGAGGTTCTTGCAAATGGTAATGAAGAATATTTTTATGATAGTTATAAGGCTAAGATTGATGAAATAGAGAGGAAAAAGCCTTGAAATATTTAAGAACAGTGCTTTTTATGGCAGTGATTGCCGGCATGATTCTTATAATGGATTATGCACTTGTTCCATCCGGGTATATAAGGTATATAATTCACGAGACTAATAATGCTGGTAGTGATGATGGATATGACAATATAATAATCGGAGCTTCACATGCAAGATCTGCTATAAATCCAGTAAAGCTAGACGAAGCAGGAGTGTCTGACAATGCGTTTAATCTTGCTATACCGGGAGAGACTGTAACGGATTCATATTATCTTTTAATGGAGAGTGACCGGCATAATAATGTAAAAAGAGTTATATATGACCTTGATTATCAGTACTGGTGCAATTATGCAGAGAGGGAGTTTGAAGACTGTTTCATATACACATGGCTTCCTTTCAGTAATGTAAAGCTTAAGTATATAGCTGATAATCTGCTCACAAAGGATTTTCGTACTGTATATTCAAAGAGATGGGCTTATGAGATATCACCGTCTGCTATTATGAATAATCTTAAGGTTAAGAGCAGTGCGGCATACCGCAACTACAGTATGGATGCAGTTGAGATACATGATGCCGGAGGACCTTATGCTGCCAAAGGATTTTTCTATAGAGATATGAAGATGGACAGCCTCGTGCCATCTGATATTGTTGCATGGGATGAGAGTGGAATCAGTGATAAGGTTCTGGATTCATTTGAAAAGACTGTTCAATATTGTAAGAAGAATAATATTGAACTGGTATGCGTTACATCACCTATTACGCCGACAACATCAGTTAACGGTTATTCGGAACAGGCAGGAGCATATTTTACGAGGCTTTGTGAAGAATATGGTGTTGAATATTATGATTTCAATCTGTTAACAATGGATACACTTCCAAGAACAGATGATGACTTCTTTGATGAAGAAGGTCATATGCTTGGAGAACTTGCCGACAGATATTCAGATATACTGGCATCAGTTCTTCTTGACAAATGTGACAAAAGTACCGCTTTTTATGGTACTTATGCACAGTTAGAGCTGGCAGTTTATGAAAATTATGTGACAAAACAGTGAAACTGACAAAATATGCTTGCTATAAACATAACAATGTGCTAAACTTCATTCACTGCATATGTTGAATCTGCAGGTAGTAAAGAGTCGTGATGTACTACATATCTGTTATTGCATTTGGGACACTTAGGCTGCGCCAGAGGAAGTCATATGTATTAATAATACGCCTGCTATGCAGGCACTTTACGCCGGTGTGGCGGAACTGGCAGACGCACAGGACTTAAAATCCTGCGGGACTTATACTCCCATACGGGTTCGATTCCCGTTGCCGGCATCTAATTATGGCTGTACAAGAATGAGTGGATTCTTGTACAGCCTTTTTTGTTTATAGAAGAAAATAAAAAACCTAAAATTTGTGAAAAATTACAATGCGTCTAATATATAAGAAAAATGTCGGAAACCAGTAAATGCGATGGTTGCAAGGTTTGAGTACAAGAGGCAAAAAAGAGTTTTATTGCTTTTAGAAAGATAACAATGTTGATATTGTGGAAAATGCACAAAATAGACACTGAATATCAGAGTAGAGGGCGACATAGTTACCAATGGTTTAAATTGACTGGGTGAACTGTTTGTGATAATCTTATGAAAGATTTCGGGAAATAAGGGAATTTCCCGTGCAACAATGAGATATCGTATGAATTACGATGTTTTAGGAACAAGGAGGCAATTTATGAAAAAGAACAGAAAAAGGATTGTGGCGGCGTTCATGACTGTTCTCATGGCGTTGACATTAGTCCCAACATGGCTGTTGGGTGGCGTGTTTGCTACTACAGCTAAGGCGGATGACGCTGTTTATACAGCTACATCTGGTACAATTGGCGACTATTTCAAGCTTCAGAATAAGGTTGTAGATGATGCAGGAAATAGTGCAAAAGTTTATCTGTTAGACGGCAAGGAAGTTAAGTCAAAAGGCCGAATCAAATTAGGCACAGTGGAGAGTTCTAAGGATACAGGTTCTATTACTTTTACAGTAGCTGAAGGTAAAAAGGCTAAAGTTGAGGTATGGGCTATATCTGCTAATAGTACTACAGATTCAGAAATAGGAATATTTACATCATCAGGAGATGTTAAAGCAAAGGCAATATCGTATGCAACAAAAAATAAAAAGTTGGGTGACATTGAATATGGTAAAGCTAAAAATGGTATTGAACTTACAGTAAGTGCTGATGAGTTAACTGCTGGAGATTATTATATTGCGACAGTTAAGGGTGCAGCACAGCCATCAAATGTTTATTATGTAAGGGTTACAGAGACATCAGCGGGTCCTGTAGTTGGTGACAAACCATCAGTAAAGGCTGATTCAGTAAAGGCTGTATATAATTCAGAGACAGGCAAGATTGATGTTACATGGGAAGCAGCAGTTGAAGGTTCAGGATCTTCAGTATTCAATATTTATGTAAATGATTCTAAGAATCCAGTTAAATCAGTACCTTGTACTGAATATTCATATTCTTATGAGCCAACAGCATCAGGGGAATATACATTTACAGTAAAGGGTGCTCTTGGAACAGATGAAGAGGAGACAGGTGCAACAGGGAAGACTACATGCACACTTCCACTTAGTGCACCAACAGTTAAAGCAACAAGAGTTCCAACAGATGGAACAAAGATTAATGTTGAAGCATCTGGTTCAGAGGCAGAAAAATATGAGTTCTCTGTATATGATTCAGATAAGAAGCTTGTAAAGACTGTAGAGGCCGAAGCTAAAGACGGTAAGGCAGCAACAACAGTTGAGGGTCTTAAAGAAGGATATAAGTATTATGTTTCAGCTACAGCTGTAAGAGGAGAAGAGAAGAAAGAATCTGACGGTGAGAAGATGGCAAGCGTAATGCCATATGCTGAAAAGGATACATCACAGGCAATACCTGGAATGACAGTTATTAATACTAATGATGCAGATAATTCTAAGACAGTAAGTCTTACAATAGTAAGAGAAAATGGAACTATAAAAGCAGGTCAGACAAGCGGAAAGAGTTCTAAGATTGAAAAGACAGGCATTAAGTATGGAAGTTTAATAGCAGCTCCGGCTACTACAAAGGACTTCACATTTTCTGCAACTATTAAGGTTACAGGTGCTGAAAGAGGAACATCTACATCAAAGCAGCAGGGCGTGTACTTAGGTGCATTTGCAGATACAAAGCAGGCAACTAAGGACATTATTTCAGCTGAACTTGGCACAGATGGAAAAGCATATTCAGCTTATATTGGAATCAAGAAAGATGGCGAATTCGACAGAGATGGCGGAGTGGATGCTAAACTTGATACAGAGTATAAGGTTACAATCACAAGAACAGGCAGTGTATATACATATTCAGTAAAAAATAAAAATGATGATGTTGTAATGCAGGAGTCTGTAACAGCAACAGCAGATGCGTTAAAGGAAGGCGGAGCAGCTATTCCAGCGATTGCACTTGTTGGTGCGACAGCTACTATAACAAACATTAAGCTTACGGTAGATGGAAAGGCTGAAGTAGATGCAGCAAACTTTACTGGATCATTTAATCCATTCGTTGATAACTGGGCAATTGTTGATGCTCCGGTTTTATCAGATGTAACAACAGAAGAGAATAAGAAAGATGGAAAGATTACTATTAAAGTTGATGAAGAAATCAGCCCAGTAGGAGCAGCAGAAGTATCAGTAGATATGATTGATGCCGAGGGTAAAGTTGTTGATACAAAGGTAGCCTCTTCTACAGGAGCAAGTGTTACTTTTGAACCAAAGGCAAGTGGTGATTATTCATTTAAGGCATATGCAACAAGACCAACAGAGACAACAAAGAAGGAATCAGAGTCAATAACAGTTAAGGGATTTGTTCTTCCGATAAAGGCTCCTGTTGTTAATGCAAGAACAGCTACAGATAGTAAGGTAGAAGTTTACTGGGATGCAGTTCCAGAAGCTAATACATATAAAGTTGAGTATAAGAAGAATGGCGATGAAAGCTTTGCGGTATTGACAGAAGGAACAACAGCTCTTTCAGCTATGACACCTTCACTTACAGCAGGCGAAACTTATATCTTTAAGGTTACAGCAACAAGAACATCAGATGGACAGTCAAAGACATCTAATGATGTAATATTTACAGTAGCAGATCATGAGCAGTTCGTATGGAAATTCTCTGCATTTGGTCAGGGCGTAACAATTAATGAAGATAAGCTTAACGATAAGAAGAAATCAAATAATGGTTACTCAGGAAGCGTTAATACAGGTGATGGTTCTGTTAATGTATGGTCAGTTGGAAGCAAGGGTAAGTTAGTACCAGCTTCAACAGATGGTGTTGCTTTCTATTATGCAACAATACCTGCAAATAAGAACTTTACACTTACAGCTACAGCTAATGTTAATTCTTGGACATATACTAATGGTCAGGAAGGTTTTGGTCTTATGGCTGCAGATGCTGTAGGAACTAATGGAGATTCATCAGTATTCTGGAATAACTCATACATGGCTTCAGCTACAAAGGTTGAGTATTACAGCAGTGTTGATGAAGAAACAGGTGTGGCTTCAGTGAGCAAGACATCAGGAGACAAGATTTCTATGAAGCTTGGTATTGGCTCACAGGAAAAGATTGGCGTAACAAACGACAATATTGATAAATTAAAAGATAACGATACTGATACAGTAACTAATGAATTTAAGACATCAATGTCAACTCTTGATACATCTAAGTTAGGTAGCGAGGCAGGAACATATAATCTTATTGGTAACTATACTAATACAGATTCAACATTTGTAGGTACAACAGTTGAGAATCCAATTACAACTATTAAACTTACTATTCAGAAGAATAACACAGGTTATTTTGTAAGTTACACAGATGCAAATGGAAATACAACAACTAAGAAATATTATGATACAGAAGCACTTAGTAAGCTTGATGCAGATAATGTATATGTTGGTATGTTTGCATCAAGAACTTGTGATGTAACATATACTGATATTTCGCTTACAACTATTGATCCAGCAGATGATGCTCCAGCAGAAGAAAGACCAGTTGAGTACAAAGATGTAGTATTAAGCGTGTCTTCAGCTTCAACATCAAGCTCAGAGAATTACAAGCTTAAGGGTATGTCTAATGTAGATGGTCATGTAGTAGTAACAAAGGGCGAGGAAGTTGTTGGCGAAGGTGATGTTAAGGCATCAGAAGCATTCGCATTTGATACAAAGCTTAAGGTTGGTGATAACAAGTTTGTTGTTACACTTACTCCAGATGAGAACTTCAAGTTTGGTGATTACGAACTTCCAACATCATATGATCCGGTAGAAGTATCTAAGACAGTAACATATGCATACTTCACAGGTGATTTGATTTATGTAAGTGCTGAGGCAACTGCAGCAGTTGATGAAGCTAAGGCTAATGAGACTTATTCATCAAAGGCACAGATTAACTCAGGCAAGGGAACAAAGGGCAACCCAATTGATATCTACAATGCAGTTGCTTATGCAAAGGCAGGACAGAAGATTCTCCTTCTTGCAGGTGACTATAAGGTAGCTAATAACTTATTAATTCCATTTGGAATTGATGGTACAAGCGAGAAGCCAATCTACATGATGCCAGAACAGGCAGGAACAAGAGTAGTTCTTGACTTCGCGGGTACAACAGGAGAAGGTATAACACTTTGCGGTAACTACTGGTATATCCAGAACATAGATGTAACAAATTCAGCTAATGGTAAGGATGGTATCCATGTAGCAGGAAGTTACAATGTATTAGATTCAGTTAATACATACAACAATGGTAACACAGGTATTCAGATTAGTAGATTTTCAAATGTTCAGGCTAAGTCAGACTGGCCAGCATACAACACAATTAAGAATTGTACATCACATAACAATGCAGATGCAGGTTATGAGGATGCAGATGGATTCGCAGCTAAGTTAACAATTGGTAAGGGCAATGTATTCGTTGGATGTATTGCACATAACAATGCAGATGACGGATGGGATTTATTTGCTAAGGTTGAAACAGGAAATATTCCTGCAGTTGTAATCATGAATTGCGTAGCTTATGCTAACGGATATCTTGAGGATGGAACAGATGCCGGAAACGGAAACGGATTCAAGATGGGTGGTTCAAGCCTTGCAGGTGGACATGTACTTCTTAATTCAGTAGCATTTGAGAATAAGGCTAAGGGTATTGATAGTAACTCTTGCCCTGATAATGTAGTAGTAAGCTCAACATCTTACAACAATAACAACTACAATATAGCATTATATACTAACGATGCTAAGAATACAGATTACACAGCATATGGTGCTCTTTCTTACAGAAATAAGTACCAGAGTGTCTCAGATAGTTTTAAGGCTAAGGGAACACAGGATGCAGCTAAGTTATATCAGGCAACTGATTACTACTGGAAAGCAGCATCGGGTGATGCTAATGAAGCAAGCACAGCATTAACAGACAGCAGCTTTGTTTCAGTTAATACTAATTCAGTAAATGTTGATACAGCAACAGCATTAACAGAGACTGCAACATTACTTGCTGATACAGCTTCAGCAATCAAGTATACAGCAGAGCCTGTAACAAGAAATGCAGATGGAACAATCAACATGAACGGAATCATGATGCTTACAGCAGAGACAAGAGCAGCATTAGGAGCAGGCGTTGGTGCTGACGCACTTGATAAGGCTCCACAGCTTACAGCAGAGTCAAAGCAGATTCTTATTAATGCATTAGGCGAGGAAGAGTTCAACAGAATCGCAAGCTTATCATTTGCTTCACCAGTTCTTTCAAGAGAAGGTAATGAAGGAACACTTACAAAGGATTCAAGCAATATGGCATTAATGATGATATTACTTATGGCATCTGTAGCAGCTGCAGCTGGTGTAGTAGTATTTGAAAAGAAGAGAAGAATGGCTAGATAATTCTTTGAAAGTGTTAATACAGCAGAATGAAAACTAAATAATCTATAGTATTAAATTCCTGAGGAGTATATAATATATACGACTCAGGAATTTTTTTAGGGGATTATATTATTATGAAGAGACGGATAGTAAGTGCAGGATTTGTGTTAATAATAACTGCGTGCATGTGGATAAGTATGACCACATTTGCAGCAGATGTGGATATTAAAGCAGAGAGTGAAGACAAGGGGTATGTGTATTGCGAGAGTGGAGAGCAGGCACTTGCCAAAGTGAATGAGTATCTTGATGATGTATGCTGGGATGACAGGACGGGGATATATGTTGTTTATCCGGGAAATGATGTGTCAGGAAGTGTTACGGTTAATAATAATCACAGCATTGCGGATTCTTATGCGGATTTTATATTTGATGTACAGGTAAGTAATGAGAAGATAACGCTGCAAGGAGCTGGGTATAATCTTTTGAATGTGAAGAGATGTGCTTATGAGACACATTCATATGGTCTTACAAGGGAGCAGGCACTGGAGGCAGACGCAGTTGCAGATGAGATAGTGAACAAATGCAATGCAGAAAGTACTTTGGACAAAATAAGCTATATATATAATTATTTGTGTGAAAATGTGGTTTATGACAGTGCATATGAATTTGGCAGCATATATGATGCACTGGTCGGTGGAAAAACTGTGTGCTCCGGTTATGCTGCCGCATTCCAGGTGATGATGGAAAAGCTGGGGATACCCTGTAAAATTATGGCGGGAAATGTTAATGGAACAGCACATGCGTGGAATGCAGTAAATGTATCTGGTAAATGGTATTATGTTGATGCAACATTTGCGAATACGATGGGCATGCGCGCTGATTATCTGTTATTTGGAAGTGACAGACGCGCTGACGTTTATGGAATTGGGGTTGTCGGCCGAGATTATGATAGTAGTGATGAGACAGTTGCAGAAGAAGTCTCTGAGAATATAGATGATAATGGCAATGAAGCTGATAAGAACAGTCTGGTATATGTGGCTGTCATTGCTGCTGGAGTGCTGGCTGCTGGCGCTGCGGCTGGATGGGGAGTTTTGAGGAAGAGGAATAAAATGTGAAAAAATAGACGGAAATATTATTTATTTTCCCCCAATATGATGATATAGTAAGAAAAAACGAATGTAACAATTAACTGTAGACAAAGAATAAAATGAGGTACTGAATATGAAAAGAAAAAACTTATTGGGAGTTTTGTTAAGCGCTGTGTTATCAATTAGCGCAATGGGAGTTATACCACATATGGTATATGCTGATACTAATTCAGATATGGGAAATGATTATACTGGGTATGCAGGTGGTTATATAGCAGGAAATCTGGATGATAATACTCCAATATATGAGCCTGAATATGTTACATATGCTGATTCATTGATTCCGGAAAAGTATCCGGATAATATGGATGAATTCAAGGTAAAATATCCGGCTTTGAGAGATCAGGGAAGTTATGGAGCATGTTGGGCTTTTTCATCTATAGGACTTGCGGAATTTGATCTTATTAATGATAAGACAAAAGATTCAAAAGTTGATTTAAGTGAGTTACAACTGGCATATTTTACATACAATTCAGTTCTTGATCCATTAGGTGGAACAGAAGGGGATTATACAAAATATCATTCAGAGAATACAAATACCAGCTATCTCAATGCAGGAGGAAACTATCAGTGGGCTATGAAGCGATTCAGCCAGTGGGTAGGAACTGTTAATGAAAATGATGTACCATATGACAATGCACTGGATTCTATTTCTTATGGACTGGATGATAAATATGCATATGGTTATGATGTCGCCCATCTTCAGAATGCATTTGAAATAGATATAAAAAGTCAGACACAGGATGTAAAGCAGCAGATAATAGAACATGGTGCTGTAGGTGTTTCTTATACACATAAGAATGCTGGTGTTAATTATATTAATAAGTCATATTATGATACATCAGATACAGTTATAGGATATGGTGACGGCGGACATGCAGTAATGGTAGTTGGATGGGATGATAACTATTCTAAGGATAATTTTACATCTACTAATTCGGCAGGAGAGACAGTTAAGCCTTCGAATAATGGTGCATGGCTTGTTAGAAACAGCTGGGGAGAAAGTACATCATATTATAACCAGTTAGATTATTTTTGGATGTCATATGAGACATACTCTTTAAATACAACCGCATGGGTATTTGATTTTTCAGCAAATGATGGATTTGATAATAATTACCAGATTGATGGCGGTCTGGAAAATCAGGTTGATTATTATTATGATAATGTTGCAAATGTATTTACAGTAGGTAGTAAAGAGGGTGTTAAGTCAGAAACATTAAAGTCGGTATCATTGTTGTTTTCTCAGACGGCAAATGTTGGATATACAATAGATATATATACTGATATGACAGACAGTTTAAATCCATTAAGTGGAACAAGAACATCAGGGGCAAATGGAGTGACATCATATGCAGGTTATTACACAATTCCTCTTGATAACGAGGTGGAATTAAAACCGGGAAGTACATTTGCAGTAGTTGTCAAGACTGACAAAAAAGCAATAGAATATGAATATACATGGTCAACCCAGCAGGACATAAATAGTAGTAATTCAACTGTTATATGGGAAAGAGAAGTAAGTAAGAATTTTGATGGAAACCAAAGAAGCCTTTATTATTCATACGGAAAGTTTGGGGTATCACCTTGGAATAACTATTGTATAAAGGCGTTCACATCAGATAATTACTATAAGAGTGATGCTGAGGAAGTCAAAATTGCAAAGACGGTAATAGAGAATGCACTTAAAGATGTGGAAGCTGATAATGAATTAACTGATACAGATATACAAAGAATTATAGATGAGGCATTAAGCAAAGCTGGAATATTAGAAATAAAGACTAAAGTAACAGATTTTAAAAAGGCAGAAGCAACAATAGAGAAAGCAGGAAGTATAGATGCAAGTATAGCAGTTACTTATGGTAGTGCAGCAGATACGGTTGTGTATAGTACAGTAATAAAACAGTTACCAAAACCTGCACCAGAACCTGTTAAGAGAAATGGTCTGTGTAAGGCAGATGATGGAAATTATTACTATTATGTAAATAATGTGATTGATACAGGTTTTACAGACATAATACCATTTGAAGATGAGTGGGTTTATGTAGAGAATGGAAAATTAAACTTTGATTACACAGGAATCAGAGAAAATATGAATGGCTGGTGGAGAATAGAGAATGGAAAGGTAAACTTTAACTTCACAGGCTTGGCAAATAATGAGAATGGAAGATTCTATATAGAAAATGGACGGGTAAACTTTAACTATACAGACGTAATACCGGATGGAAATGACTGGGTATATGTACAGGATAGTAAAGTAATGTACGACTATACAGGAATCAGAGAAAATATGAATGGCTGGTGGAGAATAGAGAATGGAAAAGTAAACTTTAACTTCACAGGCTTGGCAAATAATGAGAATGGAAGATTCTATATAGAAAATGGACGGGTAAACTTTAACTATACAGACATAATACCGGATGGAAATGACTGGGTATATGTACAGGATAGTAAAGTAATGTACGACTATACAGGAATCAGAGAAAATATGAATGGCTGGTGGAGAATAGAGAATGGAAAGGTAAACTTTAACTTCACAGGCTTGGCAAATAATGAGAATGGAAGATTCTATATAGAAAATGGACGGGTAAACTTTAACTATACAGACATAATACCAGATGGAAATGACTGGGTATATGTACAGGATAGTAAAGTAATGTACGACTATACAGGAATCAGAGAAAATATGAATGGCTGGTGGAGAATAGAGAATGGACGGGTAAACTTTAACTTCACAGGCATAGCAAGTAATGAAAATGGAGAATTTTATATAGTTAATGGAAAAGTAGATTTTGGCTACAATGGAAGTTATATAAAAGATGGAATTTCATACATGGTTTTAAATGGAAAAGTTGTATATAAATATTGAGAAGGTTATGCAAATGTGATACAATTGACTTCAATCGGTGACATAAATTGTGATGATTGCACAAATCACTGGATGAAGGGAGTATACATTTATGAAAAGGTTTTTCAGGAAAGGGGTTGGCGTTATTGCTTCAATTGCATTGGCTGTTGGAACAATAACATCAATGGTAACGCCTGGTATTGTAGCATCAGGCGCGTCACTTACAGACAACAATTTCAGTAGTGTGGGAGGATTTAACGAAAGTATTTATGCACAGATTACTGGAATTAAGGATGCAGATGTTACAGGTGTATCATATACAGGAACATCATCAGGAACACTTACAGGACAGGATCTAGAGTATCTTGTAAGAGATAAAAATAATGGAGTACGCGTTGATATTCCAGGGGTTACTCCGGGTACATATACTCTTACAGTTACAACTAAGAATGGTACTATTACTAAGAGTGGAATTACAGTAGATGCACAGGATCGTTCAGGATATGCACATTTTAATTATACAGATGGTGTTGGTGCATATAATGATGACGGTACATTGAAGAACAATGCGATAGTACTTTATGTAACAGATGAGAATAAGAATGATGTAACTCTAACATATGGAGGAGTTACCGTTAAAGGAATTGGTAATATACTTAATTCAGTTGGTAAGGCTTGCGGAGAGGCTGGACATGAAACTGATTGTAAGAAAGTCTCAGATGGTAAAACCTATTATGCTAAGGGAAATACTAATCAGGGAATAATTGAGAAACTTGCTGAAGCAGGAATTCCATTAGATATAAGATTTATAGGAACAGTAAGTGATAGTGGCTTATATAAGAGCGGTACATTTGATTTAAAGTCAAATAGCGGACTTATAGATGGACTTACTGCTTATGATTCAAATGACTTTGGTGGATCAGATGGTGACAACGGCCATATGGCAAGAATAAAATCTGGCAAAGATATTACTCTTGAAGGTATTGGAACAGATGCAGTTATTGATGGATGGGGATTCCATTATATGTCAGAGAGTGCTAAACCAGATTTAGGAAAGAGTTTTGAAGTTCGTAACCTTACATTTATTAATACACCAGAAGATGCTATTGGTATGGAAGGTGTACAGGAAAAGGCAAATGTTTCATCAGATCTTTCAGCAAGTGTAGAGCGTTGCTGGATACATAATAATGAGTTCTATTGTCCGGATGTTTCAAGCCCGGCAGAATCAGATAAGAGTGAGGGTGATGGTTCAGTAGACTTTAAGCGAGGTCAGTATTTTACATGTAGTTATAATTATTTTGAAGGATGCCATAAGACTAATCTGGTAGGTTCATCAGATGCAAGTCTTCAGTTTAATCTTACATATCATCATAATTACTGGAAACTGTGTAAGGCAAGAGGACCATTAACACGTAATGCAAATGTCCATATGTATAACAACATATTTGAGGGACAGACAGATTATGCTATGAATGTAAGAGTTAATGCTTATATATTCTCAGAATATAATCTGTTCTATATGAGCAAGAACCCACAGAGAGATGATACAGATGCAGGTGTAATCAAGAGTTATAACGATTCATTCTCAAGCTGTATCGGTTCAATGGATGGCGTTAAAGTTACAGATAAGTCACAGACTGTAGATAATAAATGCCGGTTTGCAGCAAGAAATATTGATTACAGCAAGTTTGATACAGATAGTAATCTTTCATATATTCCAACAGGAGATTATCAGCTGCAGACAAGCATAACAGAAGCAAGAAAAGTTATAGAATCTAAGACAGGAGTTCTTAATGAAAATCCTGTTGCAGCATCAGTTGTTACAATGTCACAGATTTCGTATCTTCCAAGTGGAGTTACTCCTGAAAATATTACATCATTACCAACAACATTAACACCAGGAAAAGTATCTAAGACAGTGTATGCATTTACAGTTGGTGGAACAGTTGATGTAACAATTAATTATGCAAGTGATGCACTCTCAGATACAGGAGTGCTTGTTAATGAAGCAGGAGAAAGTTTCCTTATAGCAAGTGGAACTGCAGTTAATCTTCCAGCAGGAACATATATGATTCAGCCATATAACGTTCAGGCTGGAGATGGCAAGAAAATGCAGAATCCTACATTTAAGACAGTAACAATTAACTCTATTGAAATAAGAGCAAATGATCCAAATGCACATTATCATGATTTTAAACTGGTAAGTACAACAGATGCAACTTGTGATAAAGAAGGAAGTAAAATATATAAGTGTTCATGTGGAGAAAAGAAGATTGAGATAATTGCAAAGACAGCACACAAATATGGTGAATGGGTAATTGAAAAAGAAGCAACAGAGACAGAAACTGGTATAAAGATCCGTACATGTACAGTGTGCAATAACAAAGAGACACAGACAATACCTGTCAAGGGAACTGTTGATCCGACACCAACTCCAACACCAGGAGGAACATATTCATATAACTTTACAAGTCCGGAAACAGGCAGTGATATCTATAAGATAAAGGGAAATACATCTACTAGTAAAGGATCTGTACAATATGCAGGATTAACTCTTACTACATGCTTGAAAATGGAAGGCTCAACAAGTGTTGATTTTACAGCACCTTCAGATGGAACACTTACATTAGTGTTCGGAGCTAATGGTTCGGCTGTCTCAGGTAAGAAAGTAAAAGTTAATGAAACAGTATATACGTGTGATTCAGATGGTATAGTCACTGTTCCTGTGAAAGCAGGAAGCGTGTCAATAACAAAGGGTGATGCAATATTCTTGTTCTATATGAACTATGAACCAGATAGTACGACACCGGATCCAACACCAGATCCAGACCCAACGCCAGATCCTACACCTACTCCGGAAGTAAAGAATGGCTTACAGAAAGCTGATGATGGTAATTATTACTATTATGTAGACGGCAAGGTTGATACAAGCTTTACAGATATAATACCTGATGGAGATGATTGGGTTTATGTAGAGAATGGAAAATTAAACTTTGATTACACAGGAATCAGAGAAAATATGAATGGCTGGTGGAGAATAGAGAACGGAAAAGTAAACTTTAACTTCACAGGTTTGGCAAATAATGAAAATGGAAGATTCTATATAGAGAATGGACGAGTAAACTTTAACTATACAGACATAATACCAGATGGAAATGACTGGGTATATGTACAGGATAGTAAAGTAATGTACGACTATACAGGAATCAGAGAAAATATGAATGGCTGGTGGAGAATAGAGAATGGAAAGGTAAACTTTAACTTCACAGGTCTGGCAAATAATGAGAATGGAAGATTCTATATAGAAAATGGACGGGTAAACTTTAACTATACAGACATAATACCGGATGGAAATGACTGGGTATATGTACAGGATAGTAAAGTAGTGTACGACTATACAGGAATCAGAGAAAATATGAATGGCTGGTGGAGAATAGAGAATGGAAAAGTAAACTTTAACTTCACAGGCTTGGCAAATAATGAGAATGGAAGATTCTATATAGAAAATGGACGGGTAAACTTTAACTATACAGACATAATACCGGATGGAAATGACTGGGTATATGTACAGGATAGTAAAGTAATGTACGACTATACAGGAATCAGAGAAAATATGAATGGCTGGTGGAGAATAGAGAATGGAAAAGTAAACTTTAACTTCACAGGCATAGCAAGTAATGAGAATGGAGAGTTTTACATTAAAAACGGTCGTGTAGACTTTGGATATTCAGGATTATATAGACAATGGAATACTACATATATAATTGTGAATGGTAAAGTTGTAGGAAAATAAAGAAACTTAAATTAACTGCGCATGGAATATACCTATGCGCAGTTTTTGAATGTATTGACAACATACATTAGATGAGATAACATTAATCAGATATATTGATAATACGAGAGAGAGATACTATGAATAAAGATATTAAAATTATTATTGCGGCACATAAAAAGTATGATATGCCAAGTGACAAGATGTATATCCCTGTTCAGGTAGGTTCAGAGGGAAAGAAAGATATTGGTTATCAGAGGGATAATATAGGTGAGAATATTTCAGCAAAGAACCCTATGTATTGTGAATTAACTGGTTTGTATTGGGCATGGAAGAACCTTGATGCTGATTATATAGGTTTGGCACATTACAGAAGACACTTCAAGGGAAAGAATAAATCTGCAAATATAATGGATAATGTTCTTTCTTATAAAGAAGCATCGGATTTATTAGACAAGCATGACATACTTGTCACAAAGAAAAGAAATTATATAATTGAAACTCTGTATAGTCATTATGCACACACACATCATGTTGAAACACTTGATTGTACAAGAGATGTAATAAAGGACATTTATCCAGACTATCTTGATTCTTTTGATAAAACTATGAAGAAAACACATATGCATGCATTTAATATGTTTGTTATGAAAAAGGAACTGTTAAATGATTATTGCGACTGGTTATTTAATATTTTATTTGAAGTTGAAAAAAGATTGAAAGATAAAACATATGATGCATTTCAGGCCAGATATCCAGGTCGTTTGAGTGAAATGCTGTTAGATGTATGGATTAATAAGAATGAATTAGGTTATAAAGAAGTGCCTTTCATGTATACAGAAAAAATTGACAGAGTTAAGAAAGTTAAGTCCTTCTTAAAGGCTAAGTTCTTAAAACAAAAATATAATGGTAGTTTTTAAAAATAACTTTTGATAAAAGGGGCAAAGTATGTGCATTAAAGTATTAGTGTTTGGAATGACAGACAATCCGGGTGGAATGGAAAGCTGTGTAATGAATTATTACCGTAATATTGATAACAAACAGGTTCATTTTGATTTTTTGTGTAATTGGGAGCACATGGTATATGAAGATGAGGTTAAGTCAAATGGGTCGGTTGTATACACTATTCCACAGAAAAGCAGTGATTTCAAAGCATACAAGAAGGCTATGCATGATTTCTTCAGCCAGCATGCAAAAGATTATGATGTGTTATGGTATAATACATGTACATTAGCTAATATCGACTACCTTATGTATGCTAAAAAATATGGAATAAAGAAAAGAATAATCCATGCACATAACTCAGGAAATGAGACATCTAAATTAAGAGGAATACTTCATTATATTAATAAAACAAGGTTAAAAAAATATGCAACTGATTATTGGAGCTGTTCAATGTCAGCTTCTAATTATTTTTATAATAATAAGATTATAATGTCACATAGGCATCATGTTATAAATAATGCGATACAGGTTAAACAGTATGCCTATAATGAGCATGTCAGAAATGATATGAGAGAAGAACTTGGACTTAAGGACAAATATGTGATTGGACATGTCGGCAGATTTCAATATCAGAAAAATCATGAATTCCTTATTGATATTTTTAATGAATATTTGAAATTGGATTCGGATGCATTTTTAATGCTAGTAGGACAGGGGGAGAACGAGGGCGTCATCAGAGACAAGGTTAAAGAGCTTGGCATACAAGATAATGTGATGTTTATGGGAGTTCGTTCAGATGTCCATAAGCTTATGCAGGTTATGGATGTATTTTTACTGCCATCAAGATTTGAAGGACTTCCATTAGTGTTAGTGGAGGCACAGGCGGCAGGATTAAAATGCTTTACATCAAAAGATGTAGTTTCGGATGAATGTAATGTAACCCAAAGCGTCAGATTTATTTCATTAGATAGTGGTGCGAAGGTCTGGGCAGATAATATTTTATCGTTTAAGGAAGATACTGAATTCATATCAAGAGATGATTATGCATATAAAGTAACTCAAGCAGGATTTGATATTAATGCGGAAACAGATAAAATAAAAAAGTATTTAAATGAATAGTGAAAAGGACAAATATGGGAAATAAATATTATATAAATATTAAAATGAAAGAAAATAATAATGCAGGATCTAAGGCTGTTAATGATTGCAATAATATATTAAAACAATGTGGAATAGAACCATATACATTAAACATAAAAGGAGAGGGCTTACTAGGAAAAATTAATAAAGTATTTGAATTTGAAAAATTAAAGAAAATACCAGAGAATAGCGTTTTATTTATTCAACATCCAATTTACATAAATAAAAATTATTATATTGATGTATTGAAAAATACAAAAAAGAAAAAAATTTAAAACTTGTTTTTTTAATTAATGATTTAGATTCTTTGAGAAAAATGTTTCCCGAATCACAACATATATTTGAGCATATTGACGAAACAATGTATGAAATAGCAGATTATGTTATTGCACATAACAGTAAAATGAAAAGATATCTTATTGAACATGGGGTTGAAGAAAGTAAAATATATGAATTGGGAATCTTTGATTATTTAACAAATATTAATCCAAATAATAAAAGCATAAGATATTCAAAAACATTAAATATTGCTGGAAATTTAGATGCGAATAAGAGTAATTATATTAGGGAGTTAAATGGTGTAGATAAAACAATTAACTTTAATCTATATGGACTTAATTTTGATAAAAATGTTTTGACATCTGAGGCAATTCACTATAAAGGAGCATTTCCTTCAGATGAAATACCTTCACAGTTAACTGAGGGATTTGGACTTGTATGGGATGGTAATACCGCTAGTTGTTGTGCAGGAAATACAGGTGAATATTTAAAATATAATAATCCTCATAAACTTTCTTTATATATGGTATCAGGTCTTCCAGTTGTTATATGGAGTCAGGCGGCAGAGGCAGAATTTGTAAAATGTAATAATGTAGGATTGGTGGTAGATAGTATAGAGGATTTTAGCATTAAATTTGATAATTTAAGTGAAAATGATTATTATAAAATGGTGGAAAATGCAAAAAATGTTTCATACAAATTAAGAAATGGTGAATATCTAAGAAAGGTAATACAAGATATTATAAAAGATTTAAAATAAAACAAAGCATAAGAAGAGATGAGAGAGTATTAAGATGAAAAAAATTTTCAAAAAAAAAGAATTTTTTATGTATACTTTGCTGAGTGCATATATTTTTTTAACAACATTTTCTAATACAGCGTGGTATGTAATTAATGAGGGAACAAAAGTTTATGCCCTCTTAAAATTAATAAGATATGTGTGTTATATAATGTTTGTTGCTATTGTTATAGGTAAGAATGTAAAACATAGATATAGCATAGAGTCAATAATATTTATGATGGGGCTTTTAATTTTTTCAGGCATAGCAGCGTGCACAGGTAAGGAAAAAGTGTTGCTTTTTATGGTGCTTTTTCTTGCTGCAAGCTATGGCGTAAAGAGTGATAAAATATTAAAGTGTGCTTTGGGAGTACAAGGGGGATTACTTTTTTTAACAATATTTGCGGCGTTTTTAGGGATTACGGATAATTCTTTACTTGATGTGGAAAGAAAAAGATATTCTTTAGGCTTTGCGTGGTCAAGTTTAGCGCCTATTTTATATTTTTTTGTGATTATGCTATACATATATGCACGAAAAACAAAAATTACGCTTATTGAATGTTTGGTACTGGAAATAATTAATATTTTTATCTATAAATATACAAACACTAGAATGAGTTTTTGGGTTTCAACTATTTTATTAGCTGTTTTGGCTACTTGCTTGTTTTCGATAAAGTTTAAGGATGCTTTGTATAGATTAATAATCAGATTAAAAAAAATGATTGTATTGATACCAGTCATTAGCTCCGTAATCTCATGTATGCTTCCGTTGTATACGGCAAATGGAGGAGTATGGGAAAAATTAAATACGATACTGTCTGGAAGATTATGGCAATGCAAGAACGCAATATTTACATATGGATTTTCGTTATTTGGAGTACATATGAGTGTTGATGGGTTTACTGTTGCTAATAAGGGGGCTACAGATACATCATGTTTTATAGATATGGGATATCTTCATATTGCAATTGAATACGGATTATTTGTGTTAGTGATGATTGTATCTATATATACAATATGTATATGGAAGGCATACAAAAATAATGATATTTGTATGGTGTGTATAATAGTTGTTTTATCATTATTTTGTATTAATGATAGATTTTTATTACATGCATTTAATGTATTTATAATATATGCTTTTTGTGATAACGATGTTTTTAAGGAAATAAATATATTGAAGTCAATGTCGAAACCAATTTATAAAATAATAGGAATGAAGAGAGATAATTAATGTAATGGGTAAACAAAAGTCATTAAAACTTAATTTTATAATGAATGCAATACTCACCATGTCCAGTTTTTTATTTCCCTTGATTACATTTCCGTATGTATCAAGGGTTTTATTACCGGCAGGAACAGGCAGGGTATCATTTGCTAATTCAGTAATTACATATTTTGTGATGATATCACAGCTTGGTATACCTACATATGGTATAAGAGCATGTGCTGTGGTGAGAGATAACAGGGAAAAACTGAAAAAGACAGTGAATGAACTGCTTATAATTAACACGGTTATGAGCGTATTTGCATATGTTGTATTTTTTGCAGCGTTATTCAGTGTACCAAGATTAAGAAGTGATAAGACTCTTTTTGTAGTTATGAGTTTGCTCATATTCTTTAATACAATAGGCGTTGAATGGCTGTATAAGGCATTGGAGTATTATACATATATAACGGTACGTTCAATAATATTCAAATTTATAGCCTTGATAGCAATGTTTGTATTAATTCATGATGTGAATGATTATGTTATTTATGGAGGAATCTCTATATTTGCGGCATCAGCATCGAATGTATTTAACTTTATAAGGCTTAGAAAAATCGTTGGAAGTGAAAAAGTTGGCAAACTGGATTTCAAACAACATTTAAAACCAGTATTTACATTCTTTATAATATCATGTGCTACGACTATATATACTAATCTGGATAATGTCATGCTTGGATTTATGAAGGATGATGTAGAAGTTGGATATTATAATGCTGCTACTAAGATAAAGAATATACTGGTAAGTATAGTTACATCCTTAGGAACAGTTCTTATGCCTAGAGCATCTTATTATATACAGCAGGATATGTGGGATGAATTTTATGCATTGTCCAAGAAGGCAATTAAATTTGTATTACTGGCGGCTACCTCAATGATGGTATATTTTATGATATTTGCGAGAGAGGGCGTATTATTTTTGTCAGGAGATGCATTTGAGGGTGCAATAATGCCTATGATAATAATAATGCCAACATTATTATTTATTGGACTTACTAATATTATGGGCATTCAGATGCTTATCCCTATGGGGCAGGAAAATGCGGTAATGATATCAACATTTGTTGGCGCAATTGTTGATTTAGTTCTTAATACCATACTTATACCACAGCTTGGAGCTAATGGTGCAGCTATTGGTACATTAGCAGCAGAGCTTGTAGTTTTGATTGTACAGATGGTATACCTGAGAAAAGATATTTCATTCTTGTATGCAAAGCAGAGTTATATTAAAATATTATTGGCGCTGGTTATTTCATCAGCGGTTGCTTATATTATAAAAATACTTTCAGTAGGAATATTTATAAAACTTGTTATATCAGCGATAGTTTTCTTTGGCATATATGTTGTGGCATTATATCTTATGAAAGAAGAAATTGTAAGGGATAATGCAGATAAAGTTATTAAAAAAGTTTTCAAAAGAAATAAATAAAAGAAGAAAAGAGGATATTTTTATGTACGATTATTTAGTAGTAGGTTCAGGATTATATGGAGCAATATTTGCACATGAAGCTAAGAAAGCAGGAAAATCAGTGCTTGTAGTAGATAAAAGACCTAATATAGCAGGTAATATCTATACAGAAAAGCAGGAAGGAATTAATGTACATATGTATGGTGCTCATATTTTCCATACTAACAATAAAAAAGTATGGGATTATATAACACAATTTGCAGAATTTAACAGATTTACTAACAGCCCTGTTGCTAACTATAAGGGTGAATTATATTCAATGCCTTTTAATATGTATACATTTAATAAAATGTGGGGAGTTGTTACTCCAGAAGAAGCTGCAGCTAAGATTGAGGAGCAGAAGAAGGAGATAACAGGTGAGCCTAAGAATCTTGAAGAGCAGGCAATATCATTAGTCGGACGTGATATATATGAGAAGCTTGTAAAAGGTTATACAGAAAAACAGTGGGGAAGAGACTGCAAAGAGCTTCCAGCATTTATCATTAAGAGATTACCGGTAAGACTTACATTTGATAATAATTACTTTAATGCATTATATCAGGGAATTCCTATGGGCGGTTATACTAAGATGATTGAGAATATTCTTGATGGAATTGAGGTAAGACTTAATACAGATTATCTTGAACATAAAGAAGAACTTGATGCTATTGCAGACAAGGTTGTATATACAGGTCCGATAGATGCTTATTTTGATTATAAGTTAGGTACATTGGAGTACAGATCTGTAAGATTTGAAAATGAGACACTGGACAAGCCTAATTTTCAGGGAAATGCAGCTGTAAATTATACAGACAGAGAAACACCATGGACTCGTATTATTGAGCATAAGTGGTTTGAATTTGGTAAGGATGAGGATGGAAATGATTTACCTAAGACTATAATCAGCCGTGAGTATTCATCAGAATGGAAACCAGGGGATGAACCATATTATCCGGTTAATGATGAAAAGAATGGTAAGCTATATGAAGAATATAAGAAACTTGCTGATTCAGAAGATAAGGTCATATTCGGTGGACGTCTTGGTGAGTATAAGTATTATGATATGGATACAACAATAGCTTCTGTTCTTGATAAATGTGAGAGTGTTTTTGGAAAATAGTTGACTGGTATTAGGTAAAGTGGAGAAAAGTAAAGTGAAACAGACAGATATTAGTGTAATTATACCTGCACATAATGCATCCGATTATATCGAAAGAGCTATAAAAAGTATTATTACGCAGACAGATATGTCGTGGGAGATTATTATTGTAGAGAATGGTTCAACGGATGATACATATATTAAAAGTATGAAATATGCTGAAAAATATTCTAATATAAATATCTTCCAAAGTGAAAAAGGTGTATCAAAGGCACGTAATTATGGATTGAAAAAAGCAACAGGAAAATGGATATGTTTTTTGGATGCAGATGATTATATTTATCCAGATGCTTTTAATGAGATTTATAAATATATGGAAGATGAATCGGATTTGATATTATTTGGTCATAATAGTGAGACACATATGGTAAAAGGTAAATGTGTTAAATTTGATGGCAACGAGGAATATCAGAATTTAAGATGTGAAATGATAAAAAATCCTACACAGAATATGACAGTCTGGGGAAAGCTTTTCAAACATCAGATTATTGAAAAGAATAAAATTGAATTTGATGAACAATTGGAACTGGCAGAAGATAGTGATTTTACATTTCGATATATGCAGAATGCATCGAAAGCATTAAGAATTACTTCACAATTATATCATTACTCTAAAGATAATGCATCAACAGTTAGAACATACAAAGCAGGATCGGAAGAAAAGTACATTAAGTCTTTAAATCATACGAAAGAATATACGATAAAGGATACTAAGGAAATACAAGAAGCTTATAATCAGTATATAATAGCTAATTTATTGATTATATTAGTGCATGATATATATTGTCACGAGAATCCTGAATCATCAAAACAAAGAAGAAATCATTTAAAGAAGTTAGTGCGGGAAAATATTTTTTCAGAAGCAATTAAAAATATAAAATTTAGTGATTGCAGGAACATCAGGATGATACCAGCATTATGTCTCAAACTAAAAATGTATTTCTTAACTATTATTATGATTAAAATAAGAGTGTACCAGAATACAAAATGAATAAAAGGGACTTTATGATATGACAAATAATAGAATTATAAAGCTTGATATAGCGAGAACATTTGCAATAATATGTGTTGTTCTTTGCCATTGCAGCCAGATGGTATATACACAGCAAAGTGTGCTTATAAAAGACCTTGGCTTTATGTCACGAGTATTTTTTATGGCAACATTTACTATAGGAAGGTTGGGAGTTCCGATATTTTTATATCTTTCAGGAGTTTTACTGTTGGAAAAATCAATAGAAAAAGATGAAGATATATTCCGTTTTTATAAAAATAATTTATTACCATTATTAATTGTTAATGAAGTATGGATTGTGATATACAATGTATATAATATTTTTGTCCTAAAAGGAACTTTTTTAGTGACGAATTTTATAAAGGAATTACTGCTTTTAAAAAATTCAGACATGTTAAATATGTGGTATATGCCAATGATAATTGGTGTATATATTGGAGTTCCATTTTTAGCTAAAATTGTTAAAAGTTTTTCTTTTAAATCATTTAAACCTATTATGATTGTTATGTTTATTTTCTTTTTTATTGTACCAGCATTGAATGTGTTTTCATCCATATTTGGTATTAACCAGACATTTGGTTCAGGGATGAATGTGGCATACATGGGGGGTACATACGGTTTATATCTTCTTGTGGGGTATTACATATATAATAGGAAATGTGACAGATTGAAAAATTGGATGCTGGTAGTTTTATCTTTAATTAGTTTCTTTATTATTTTATATGTTGAAGTTTATTCTTTATATAATGCATATGGATCTATATATTATGTATGGTATGATTTTCCTTTTCTGTTAATATGTACGGGGGGTTTATTTGTTCTTTTTACAAGAATTAAAGATGAATATGTAAATAAAAACATAGCCAGATTATTTACATATATAAGCAGAATAAGTATGGGGATATATTTTGTACATAGCTTGATAATATTGGCAGAGATAAAATATATAGGGCAAATGACTGGAAAATTATCATTAGATGTTTTTCTTCTTATGGCAATTACGATTATTACATCAGTGTTTATTGTGTGGATTTTTAGCAAGAATAGATGTTTGAGAAAATATATGTTTATGATAAAATAGAATAGGAGAAAAAATGGGAGAGAACATAAAATCGAAGAGAAATTCTAATATAGAATTATTAAGAATACTTGCAATGCTGATGATTATTGTATATTTTTACATTGCGTAAATTATCAGCTTACAGATTTCACAAGTGATAATTCTACATGGCAGTATTTTGTCAATACTGTATGTATAAAAAATTATTGATTTTAGCTTCAGTTTCTCCCATGTGGCAGATAGGAAATGGAATATTTATACTTATATCAGGATATTTTATGGCAAACAAAGGGAAAGATATAGATTTGACAAAGATGTCGAAGAAACTTTTAATACAAATGGGATTTACATCAATAACATTAACAGTTATGTCTATGATATATAGTTTTGTTTCACAGAGCCATCAAGCTAAAATACTGAATTTTAATATATTTAATGACATGGCATGGTTTATAGGATATTATTTTGCAGTCATTGTTTTGGTAAAAGTTTCCTTAACAATTGGTTTTCTAAATGGAATCAAAAGAATTAAATGATGTTTATAATGGTTACATTTACTATGACTCAGATTGGATGAATTATTCCGTAGAATGGCAATTAAGACAAGCAGAGTGATAAATTATTTAGGAGCATCTACATTCATGGTTTATCTTATTCATGATAATCAATTCTTTTATGATATCTGGCGTAATTTGGATTGGCTTGCAATTTTACATAATAATCCAGGATTATATATAATCAAAAATATTTACTGGGTGATTATAATGTTTGCTTTAGGCGTGGCATCATATACTGCCTATATATTAATTGAAAAATTGTTTAAGCTAATTAAACCTATTGCGATAAAATAATTATAAAAGGTGTCAGGTAGCAATTATTGCCTGACACCTTTTTAACATTTAATTAGCTTGCGAACTCATTATAGATGTTGTAAAATTACAATAAATATGTCAAAAAATGATATATTGATTATGGTGCATAACTAATGGAGGTTATATATTATATATGTTTGAATATACTAATAAAACAAGAGACAATATACAGAATATGATATTGTTCTTTACGGATTCGCTATGTATGCTGCTTGCTTATTACATATCGGGTGTTTTGTGGCTTATAGCATACAGGAAATATAGTGTTTATGATACTTTGAGCATGTTGAGGGGTAGCTTTGTAACAGTATTGTTTGCAGTTATTATTACAGCTTTGTTTGTTAATGTAAGCTCAGATTTTGTAATAAGAGGGAAGTTTGAGGAATTAAAGTCTGTATTACAGAAGTCACTGGTATTTGCAGCGTGCGTGGCTGTATATGAATTGATTAGAAAGACATCGGAGATACCAAGAGGTGTATATATATTTACTATTATAGTTGGCGGGATTCTTATGTATCTCACCCGTTACATAGTAAAATGGTATCTTGTTGCACGTAATAAGAGCAAAATGCATGCATCAAGAGTTATTCTTGTTACGATGAAAGACAGGGCTCAGCTTGATGTCAAGCTTATTAATAAGGATGAAGACTGGGTAAGAACTGTCGCTGGTATTGTTATAGTTGATGACAATATGGTTGGAGAAGAATTTGAAGGTATTAATGTTGTAGCTAATACACATACCATGATGCGATATATCAAGAATGAAGTTGTTGATGAAGTATTTATTGATCTTGATTATAAACTCAGGGAACAGATAAGACCTATGGTTATGGAGCTTGAAGACATGGGCATTATGGTTCATTTAAGAGTTGAAGTGCTGGACAGCTTTAAGGATTTCGATACATCGCTTGGACATCTTGGAAGGATACCTGTTATTACATTTGCTAACAGAATCTTTGATTACAAGGAACTGCTTGTTAAGAGATGCATAGATATTTTTGGTGGGATAATCGGAATTGTTATTATGTTTATTGCTATGATTTTCGTAGCACCAGCATTAAAGCTTGAGTCTAAGGGTCCTCTATTTTTTAAACAGAAGAGAGTTGGAAAGAACGGAAGATATTTCTACATATATAAGTTCAGGTCAATGTATGTTGATGCTGAGGACAGGCTTAAGGATTTGATGGAGCAGAATGAGATGTCAGGTCTTATGTTTAAGATGACTGATGATCCAAGAATTACCAAGGTTGGTAAATTTATAAGAAAAACAAGTATTGATGAATTACCGCAGTTCATTAACGTGTTAAAGGGTGACATGAGTCTTGTAGGAACAAGACCGCCTACGGTTAATGAGTTCAAGCAGTATGAAGGACACCATAAGAGAAGACTTTCAATGAAGCCGGGGCTGACAGGCATGTGGCAGGCATACGGAAGGAATACTGTTCAGGATTTTGAAGATGTTGTTAAAATGGATCTTGAATATATAGACAATTGGAACATAGGACTGGATTTCAGAATAATATTTAAGACAATACTTACAGTAATTACTGTTGGTGGCAAGTAAGGTTTGGATTATGAGTAGTAAAACAGCGAAAAAGCGTAAGAAGAAAAATAGTCAGGCATTGATGATATCAGGACTTGTATTATCAGCAGTACAGTTTATTGTGTCTGTAGTGATGATAGTATTTATACATTATATTGGATTGATTCCAACATCAATTAAGGTAGCAGCAGGAATTATTCTGATAGGATGTTCTCTTATCACAGCAATAACACAGAGGTGGAAAGTACTAGGTATAATAACTAAAGTATTATCTGTAATACTTTCTGTAATTATGGTTGTTGGATGTGCATACCTTGGATTCACAAGGGGATATCTTGGAAAGATGACTGGTAAAAAGACACAGACAGATATTGTTGGTGTATATGTTTTGTCAGGCGATGTAGCACAGAGTCTTGAAGAGATAAATGGATATACATGTGGCAGAATTCCTACGCTGGATTCAGACAATCTTGAGAAAATGCTTGATGATATCAGCAATAAAGATGTAGCACTTTCTTATAAAGATTATACATCTATTATGGATGCTGTGGATGCACTTTTGAATAAGGAAGTTAAATCCATAATAATCAATGAAAGTTATCTGGGCGTTTTTGAGGATATGGATGGTTATGAGAATCTTGAAAGCAGAATCAGATGTATATATAGTGAAAAGTATGTAACGCAGGTAGAAGACAGCAATTCTAAGTACATGAGTAATGAGAATGTAATAGGAATATATATAAGCGGAATAGATACTTCTGGACCTCCTAATACAACAAGCAGAAGTGATGTTAATATTCTGTTGTTTATGAATACTAAGACACATCAGATTCTTATGATTAATACACCAAGGGATTATTATGTTCCGTTAAGTATATCTAATGGTGTGAGAGATAAGCTTACACATGCCGGAATATATGGAATAGATTGTTCAAGAGAAACATTGGAAATGTTGTATGGAATTAACGTTGAATATTACCTTAAGGTTAATTTCACAGGATTTCTTAATGTAATAGATGCTTTAGGAGGAGTTGACATAACATTAGATTATGATGCAACGCTTTCACAGACTGGCAATCTTACGGTTCATAAAGGTGTTAATCATTTTAATGCACAGCAGGCACTTACTTTCTCAAGAGAAAGACATGCATATGCTGACGGAGACAGACAGCGTGGAAAGAATCAGATGATGGTTATTAACGCTGTAATCAAGAAGATGGCATCACCAAGTATGATAACTAATTACACATCAATCCTTAATACTGTATCGGACAATATGATTACTAATATGTCATACGATAAGATATCTGAACTGGCACAGTTACAGATTAGCAAGAATATTGACTGGGATATCCAGAGTTATAGTGTAAGTGGTGAAGGCGCATCTGCGACAACATTCTCTGCAGGAAAGCAGAAGCTGTATGTCATGGTACCTTATGAAGATCAGGTAAAGCAGGCAACGGCATATCTTGAGCAGATGTGCAGGGATGAGATTATAAATGTTAGTGAGTAGATGACGAGTAAATAAAAGAAGGTACATACATGAATTCAAGAAAAGAAAGTGGATTTACATATATAGTGAGAACTGCATTTTGTTATGCGTTATCTATACTGATTGCAATAGCATTTATTACGATTGTAAGCATGGGGCTGGATACGATGCAGATGGCGGGAAAAGCAAAGAGTCTGAAGGCTGATCTTGGAGAACTGACAGCGAGTATAAATGAGAAAGACTTTGAGAGAGCTGATGTGGCGACTGATAAGCTTGACAGTACCGTTGATGATATAGATGAACTGCTTGCTGGAAAGACATGGAGAACGGCAGCAAAGATGCCGGTTGTGGGTGAATATGTTGGTGCAGTAGACAGTCTGGTTGATATTGTGAAGATTGCTACAGGAAGAATGATAAAGCCAGCTCTGACTGTAATACAGGATTATCCGCTTGATTCTATAAAGGTTGGGGATGAGGGCTTTAATACATATACCATGGAAGCATACATAGGACTTCTGGAGGAACTGAATCCGGCAATTAATGATATTATAGGTTATCTGGATGATATTAATATTCCGGATAGTCTTGGTGGCAAGGTTACTGAGTATACAGATAAGATGACATTGATTACGGATGCATATGCAGTAGCAGAAGATTATCTGCCATTGCTTAAGGCATTTCTTGGTGGTGGAAGTGACAGGACATACCTTCTTGCAGCACAGAACTCAACAGAGATTCGTGCGGGTGGTGGTTTCCCTGGTTCAATAGGTACAATAACGATTGTTGATGGAGTTCTTACAATTGGTGATTTTAACAGTGTGTATGATGTGCTGCCTTATGGTACTCCGGCATCGGTTGGACCAAGTGAGTTAGAGAATACATTATTTGGAAACTGGATGCATTATCCAAGAGATGCAAGTTTTAATCCTGATTTTGAGAGAGTTGCTGAAATTTGGGCTAAAGCATACGGTAATAAGAGTAATACAACTGTTGATGGCGTAATATCGCTTACTCCAACTATAATCCAGAGACTTCTTAGCTATATGGGAGAAGTACAGTTATCTGACGGAACAGTCCTTAATGGTGAGAATGCAACACAGATGTTACAGCATGACTTGTATTACAAGTATTTTAATAATGCATCATATACAGACGGTACTAATGATGTGGTAGATTCACTCTTTGCTGAGACAGCCAAGACAACTATGAGCAGACTGGTAGATGATTTTGACCTTAACAAGATTGCAGGTTATTTGTCAGTGTTTAATGCCGGTGCAGAAGACAGAACAATTATGATGTGGATGGCAGATGAAACAGAACAGCAATATGTCAGGGATGTGGGCTGCTCAGGAGGACTTAATGATAATCCTGAGAATCCGGAAATTGGTGTATACATCAGTGGTTCAGACCCATGTAAGCTTGGATGGTATGTGAATGTCAACACGCAGATTGGAGAAGCACAGGTTAATGAAGATGGAACGAGAACATATGATGTAACAGTAACTGTTGAGAATACTATTGATAATAATACAATCAAGACAGCTGGCACTTATATCCTTGGAAGCTATGAGGGCGCATGGAGAGGCTATATACATCTTTTCGCACCAGCAGGCGGAACAATATCTGATGTAAAGGCAGACAGCAACGGTGGATTTAGAAAGTCCAAGTATGAAAATCTCGAAGTTGCTTATAATCTTAACGTTATGATATATCCACAGAAGTCAATGAATATAACTTATAAGGTTACGACAGCTGAGGGAGTTACTACTGTCCCTAAAGTCAGCATGACACCTACATTGCAGGGATACAGATAATGAATACCGAGCTCCTTACCTGCATATACTTCTATTATTCAACAATAATGGAGGTGTGCATTGTGAACAGAGTAATCAAAAAACTTAATATAACCATGATAATAGGGATTCTGGCAGTATGGGTGTCAGGATCCTTATTTCATTTTGTGTATGACTGGACTGGACATAACACATTGGTCGGGCTGTTCTTTCCAACCAATGAATCTACATGGGAGCATATGAAGCTGGCGTTTCTGCCAATGAATCTGTATGGAATATATACATGGTATGCCTTAAAGGATAGATTTGCAGCAAGCGGTTTTGCAATTCTTCTTGGCGCAAATGTGGCAACATGGGCAATTCCGTTTCTGTACTACACATATATGGGAGTTCTTGGATTTTCAAAAATGTGGCTTGATATTGCAACATTTTTTGTGGCAGTGCTAACCGGTTTTGCTGTGGAGTATCATGTGTTAAGACATGCCGGGCATGAGAGCTTTGTACTTGGAACATGGATTATGGCAATTGTTGATTTTGTGATGGCAGCAGCATTTGTTTCATGCTCATATGGCGCGCCTGCGCTTGGCATATTTGCAAAACCTTAAAAATAACAGTTGACAATATCTAATTATAATAGTATGCTACAACTGTACTAATTAACATAGTACAGTTACTACACAAGCTTGTAACCAGTTTAAATAATACACAGAAAGGAAAGGAACATGTTCACTATAGATGTCATGTCGCGAGTGCCAGTCTATGAACAGCTTATTAAGCAGGTGGAAGACCAGGTGCTTAAAGGAATTATGAAGGAAGGCGATAAGATGCCGTCGGTACGGTCGCTATCGATGGAGCTGTCTACTAATCCGAATACAATCCAGAAAGCATACATGGAGTTGGACAGAAGAGGAATTCTGGTGAGTGTACCGGGAAAGGGTTCTTTTATATCGGCAGAGGCGTTAAAGATTGTCGGTAATCAGTCTAAGGAAAAGCTGTCAGATCTTAAGGAGATTGTAAGAAAGCTTGCATACGCAGGGGTGAGTAAGAGTGAGATAACAGATATGATTGAGGAGGTTTATAAGAAAATATGATAGAGGTAAAAGGTGTTACTAAATCATTTGATGACTTTACAGCACTTGACAATGTTACCTGTAATATAGCGGAGGGCTGTATATATGGTATGGTTGGTTCTAACGGTGCAGGAAAGTCTACGCTGCTAAGAGTTCTGTCAGGTATATATAAGGCAGATAAGGGAGAAGCAATAATCGATGGAATTAATGTATATGAGAATACATACATGAAGAATAAGCTGGTGTTCGTTGCAGATGAATTATTCTTTCTTGCAGGTGCGAACATGAAGAGCATGGCTAAGTTCTATAGTTCAATATATGATAATTTTGATATGGACAGATTCGCAGAACTTACGAAAACATTTGGACTTGATCCATCTAAGAGTATATCAAACTTTTCAAAAGGAATGAAGAGACAGGCAGCTATAATACTTGCGCTTTCAACAAGAGCTAAGTATATGTTCTTTGATGAAACATTTGACGGACTTGATCCTGTTATGCGTAATCTTGTCAAGAAGTTAATATGTGGTGATGTTGCAGAAAATAACGCTACTGTTATAGTCACATCACATTCATTAAGAGAATTGGAAGACTTATGCGATCATTTGTCACTTCTTCATAAAGGCGGGCTGGTGCTTGACAGCGATGTATTTGAACTAAAGACGAGTCAGTTCAAGGTACAGGTAGCTTTTAAGGATGATTTTGATGAGAGTAAGTTTGAGGGCATTAGAATTACAAGATACCGTCAGGAGGGGTCAGTTGCCAACATGATAGTAAGTGGCGACAGGGAACAGACCATGGACATTATAAATGCCATGAATCCGGTAGTATTTGATGTCCTCCCACTTACGCTTGAAGAAGTATTTACTTATGAGATGGAAGCACTTGGTTATACATTTGATGTGAAGGGGGATAAGACGCATGAATAATAAGAAAGTATTCAGCTTTCATATGTTTTTACAGACATTGAAGCAGACAAGACTTGCGGGCTTTATAATGATGGCGGTAATTACACTTATATCAGTTGTACCGATTATTTCATCATTAAGCTATATTAAAGAATATAAACAGGTTAATAATGTAGGTGGAATTTCAGGAAATTATTTTCTGGTATTAGTATTCATAATTGTTGTACCTGTTATATCATTGATAGTATGGAGTTTTCTTAATAAGAGAAGCAGCAGTGATTTTTACCATTCAATTCCATATACAAGATTGTGCATATATCTTAGCAAGACAGCAGCAATACTTACATGGATTGCCGGAATACTCGTTGTGTCATATGTATCACAGGCTGTTTTATTCATGGCTAACAGGCAGTATTTTAACGTGGATTATGCAACAATGTTCAGGATGTATCTTTCGATATTTATATGCAGCCTTTTATGCATGGCAATTATAAATGTATCAATATCCATTACAGGAAACATATTAAGCAATATATGTGTTACAGGACTTATAATGTTTCTTCCAAGATTTATTGCGTTAATGGTTACAGAACTGACTGTGTTTCATGGAGAAACTTACATGATAAGTAACAGTGGTGTGGGGTTACTTGATTCTTCCAACAATATGATTGTTGGCTGGGTATTTTCTGTATTTGATATATACAATGGTCCATCAGGAATAGCAGATATGGTTCTCAGCCTTACAAGTAACTTATATACACTCGTGCTTGCACTTATATATATAGCGCTTGGCGCACTTCTCTTTGTAAAGAGAAAAAGTGAGACAGCAGGAAAAGCAGCTAATGGAAAGGTTCTGCCAATGATTATCAGAACACTTATCGGCTTTTCAATTGCGTTTATAGGTGTAATGATAGCATATACAAGTATAGATAATGATGAGACAATAGCAGTTGTTGTGCTGTTTATTGTAAGTGCATTGGTTGTGTTTGTTTATGAATGTATAGTAAGTAAGAAGATGAATGTTATAAAGCAGTGTATTCCATCAATTCTTCTTGGATATGTTCTTGCAGTGGTAATTGGAACAGGAGCTAATTCATTTGGCAAATATGAGGCATCGTACGAACCGGATGCTTCAAAACTTGCGTATGTATCAATACAGCCAATGGATATGTACTATGCTTCAGATAACGGATATTTCAGTTCTATATCATCGAAGGTTCAGTTTACAGATGAAGAGATTCTCAAATATGTATCAGAGAAATTTGGCGCATATAAAGATAAATGTATATCAAATGGTGTTCATAATTATATTTATAATGGCAGAGGCTCAGTGACTAATTATAAGGTTGGTTTCAGACAGAATGGTGTTACACATTACAGAAGGATTCAGCTTACAGACAGTGATGCCAATAAACTATCAAGTCTGTTAAAGAAGGATGAGAAATTTGTTAAGGCATATATGGACCTTCCGGATAGTGACAAGATTTCTGTTAATTATATAACAGGTAATATGGAGGATTCTGACTGTAAAGATATATATGAAACAATTACAAGTGAAATTAAACAGATTGGTTTTGAGAAATGGTATCAGACAGTTACTTCAGATGTTGATACATTCTTGATGTCAGTACGCTTTTCGAAAAAAGGCGTTACTTATGATATGGTTCTTCCAATCAGTAAGAATATGCCACAATCTTATAATAAGTATATTGGTATACGGAATGAATATGCCATTAGGAATAATGAAAAAGAGCTTGGGACAATGAGCGATATTTTAAAGCAGTATTTAAATGACAGTTCCAGAACATGGGATAAATATACTAGTGGATATGAAACTCTTTCAGCAGTTCTTGTATATAATGATACCAGAACATATATTAATATGGATTCATATGTAAGAAAAGATGAAGAAAAAGCACAAAAAGTATTAAATGGACTTATAGAGTCCCTTGACAAGAAGAATTTTAATAAAAATATAAATGCAGATAATCCTTGTATTGTATTGAATTATGAAAAATATAATCCTGACAATGGTGAAACTGTCCTGGCAGATGCTATTATACAGTTAAATGGTTATACAAGGACAGAAGATTATATATCTGATATTGATTATTATTAATTACTTCTTATGTTGAATTAATGTAATATAATAAGTATAAGTAATGGGGTGGTGCGTCGGCATCATCCAATTATTTAAGATAGAAAAGGAACAGGATTATGTACGATTACAATGATGCTGTTGTGGCAGCAGCACTTGACTGTGCCGCAAATAATATATAATTGCAGGTGGTGGGGTGACCCATAATAAAGTCACCCCTGAAAATTGTCACTTGCCTTGCGGTCACATAACTGACTATATATATCAGGACCAAGTCCTGTCTGTAATTCTGTATAGGCTTTTCTTAACTGTTCGTCAGTCATATGCTCACGTTTTCTTTCGATTGCATTAATGCTGTCTAGAATCACTTTGTCCTGATTATCGTGAGTTTCCCAATTATACATAGTTTGCCCTTTTACGATAGATTTATTGTTGTTGTCTGTTGGAAGATTTTCTGAGTTATTCATATCTGTTCTCCTCAATTATTTTTTAGAATCTTCTAATATTATCTGCGTTAATTACGTGTCTATACTTGAAAAAGTCATCATAGCATTGTAATATTAATGAATGTGCAGACACGAGAGGGGAATTTCAATGGTTAATCTGGATGGGATGCTGTCAATAGTTATGCCAGCTTATAATGAGGAAAAGCTTATATATAACAGTATTAAAGAAACACTCAGAATTGTTGAAAAGTTTGTTCCAGAATTAGAGATAGTTGTGGTTAATGATGGCAGCAGGGACAATACGAAATCTGAAATTGAAAAAGCAGTTAAAGAGGACGACAGAGTGCGTATGATAAGTTCTACCAAGAACAGAGGCAAAGGTAATGCTATAATTGCCGGTGTTTCACAGGTGGAAGGAAAGTATGTTGCATTTGTTGATGCAGATCTCGAATTGAATCCATCACAGCTTGAAGGTTATCTTCAAAAAATGCTTGACGATAATAAAGATGTTGTAATTGGATGCAAGTTCCATAAGGATTCCAAGCTGGATTATCCATTTAAGAGAAAGGTTATAAGCATGGGGTATTACATAATGCTGCTTGTGATGTTTCATCTTAATGTAAGGGATACACAGACAGGGCTTAAGGTATTCCGAGTGGAGGCAATCAAGCCGGTGGCACATCTTGTCAGGACATCAGGATTTGCCTATGATATAGAGCTTCTGGTTGCTATACACAGAAGAGGTTTTACGATTGCACAGATGCCAGTTGAAGTTGTATATGTCAGAGATTCGGGTAGCCGACGAATAGGTATGAAAGATATATGGCAGGCATTTATTGATACATGGGCAATATTTGGAAGAGTGTACTTTAAGCATTATTATGATTAAAATACATGTGGTTTAGGAGAATTAGGAGATACGATTAAGAATGAAAGGATTTATTGAAGGTTTAGCAGGTAAGTTAGCAGTAGTATGGAAGTCAGTATTTGTGGCACATGCCAAGATTTGTATTATTACAGGTGCAGTTGCGGTGTCGGGAACTGCGGCAACAGTTACAGGTGTTGAGTATGTTAAACATAATAACACTAAAAATGTTGTGCAGGCACAGGAAACTGAGCATGAGTCTGAGACTGAAACTGAATCAGAAAGACTTGATAAACTTAATAAGATTCTTGCAGAAACTCAGGAAGAAACAGCTGAAGAAGAGAGCTCATCAGTAGAAGAGCTTGAAAGTCTCATGGAGGAAGCACTTTCAAGTGATGATACAACAAGTGAGGAACTTAATCAGATAATTGAAGCTGTTGCAGACAGTGGTGCTGGTCCTGTTGCAGTAAAGGATATAGAAGAGCTTGAGGTAGTTGAAGATAATTCATCAGAGCCATCAAGAGAGGATGCAGAGGTTTCAGATTCAGGAACTGAGGAAACATCAAGTTCTGATCAGATATATGAAGTTAATCAGCTTGTGTATGGTATAGATGTATCAAGATGGCAGGGAGATATAGACTGGTCAAAGGTTGCTGCCGATGGAATTACATTTGCAATGATTAAATGTGGTGGCGGAGATGATGGTTTATACGAAGATAGAAAATTCAAGCAGAATATTCAGGGGGCATTAGCTAACGGTATTCAGGTAGGAATATATTTTTATTCGGGTGCAACAGATGCAAAGACTGCGTATGATGAAGCAAGTTTCTGCATTAATCTTATAAAGGATTATCAGATAACATATCCTGTAGCGTTTGACTGGGAATTAGATGGTGATTATAATTCAGTAACAGAAGCATGTGAGACTTTCTGTAATGTAATAAAGAGTTATGGATATCAGCCAATGGTATATTCTAACAGAAACAGATGGTACAATAACTTTAATGGGGAAAAGCTTTCCAACAAATTCAAAGTATGGATGGCAGCATACTGGAGCGAGTACTATTATACTTCAACACGTTGGACATATGGTGATGACCTTGCAAGCTTTAAATGGCATTATGATATGTGGCAGTATGGTGTAACAGATACTGTTGATGGTATTGATGGATATGTTGATATGAACATTGCATTTTTCGGATATGCCAACTATAAAGTTAATGGTGCACAGGATGCTGCATTGACAGTAACTAATACTAACATAACAAGATATCTGGGACATGATTCGGGAAAGCTCAATGAGGGTGTGGATTTCATGTCAGGAGTTAAAGGAGTTAATTCAATAGGCTATGAGATGGACGTGGATTATGATATAATTAATTCTTCAGGAAATTCAGTTGATGAAGAAGATGCATTATCACAGCCAGGCAGATATACAGTCAGATATTCATTTAAAGACCCGAAATCTGGTAATATAACAAAGGATGCAGTCCTTAATATCGTTGATGTTACAGCAAAATTTGTAACACCGGATATTAATGTACAGTCAGATGTCTCAGGTAGACTTCCGGCAGGTTTCAGCTTTGTAAATGGAGTGTCTGGAACCAACAGCTTATCTGAAAATGCAACACTTACACAGTATGAGGTTATCAAAAGAAATATTGCAACCGGTGAGGAAATAACTATGTCACCGGAGCAGGCACTTGCAAATGTGTACGATGTAAAGAATTATACTTATTCTGTTGTATATTACTTTGATGTGCCAAAGGATGGAACTGTAAAACAGACTGCTGTAATGACAGTTATAGTAAAGGAAACAGAAACAGAAAAAGAAACTCAGAAGGAGACAACGGAAGAGACGGTAATTAACAATAAATAATAACAACGGGTTACAAACGGCGCTATCATATGAAATGTAGCGCCGTTATTGAGATTATACAACTTTTAAAATGGAGAAAAAATGTTTTCATTAAAGAAATTATTTAAGAAAGATACAATAAGTGAACAGGAAGTTGTTTCTCAGGATAGTGAGTATGAGATATTAGAGATTACAGAACTTTCTTTTATACAGACAGCAAAGATATGGCTTCAGAATTTTTTCAGGGTAAAGAAGCATGTTATTATAACGGCTGTAAGTGGTGGTGCTGTTGTTGTGGCAGTTGCCGGAATAGTTATTACGGTGTCAGTTGTCAGTCGTATTGGGAAGCAGAAAAGTACTGATGTTGCAGCAGCAATAGAAGATACATCAACACAGATGGAAACAGCAGAAGAAATGAAAGCACCAGTTTTGTCACTTTATCTGGAGGCGGTAGCAGATGAAAATACTATTACTGCAAGTGTGTATGGCGAAGATGGAGAGATTCTTTCAGGACATAATCTTGTATTTAACCTTTTAAGTGGAAGTAAAGAAGATAATGAAGAGCAGATTGAAAAACTGAAGTCTGCATATGCAGGACAGAATGTTGAGGATGTTGATAAGGAAGTTTATGAAGATGATGACAAGGATGGTACAGTTCTTATGCCGGATCTTGAAACGGGAACATACACTTTGGTAGTGCAGGCTGAGGAAGGGTATAAGACTCCGGATGCAGCAGAAGCGACAGTTGAGACATTTGCAGTAATGGATGACATTATGGAAAAGGTTGTGGCAGATTCAGCTGCTACACAGAAAGAGGATCCATCAAAGAACCGTTCTAATTCTTCACCTGCAGTTTCTGTACCTGAAACAACAGCTTCAGCAGGGGAAGTCAATGTTACTGTTTTAAAGAAATCGGGTGACAATATAATCTATAAGATAACAGGCAGAAGTACAATGCAGCTTACGGACGATGAAGCTGCCAGATATACAGCTGGCCCTGTTTTAATAGATGATCATAGTGTGTCTGCATATTCAGGATACATATATGAAACAGGAAAGATTCAGATAACAGGAGGACAGGCAGATGTTGTAACAAAATTCCTTGTACCTGAGCGAAATATTAGTGCTGAAAATGTTGAGATGATTAATAATACAACAGTATTTGCAGATAATCTTAAGGAAACTGCAGCAGGAACTAAAGAAACACAGAGTGAAACAAAGACAACAGGTGAGAGTACTAAATCAGAAGAAACTTCTAAAACAGAAGAAACTACTAAGGGAGAAAATACTAAACCATCTGATAATCAGAGTATGGCAGCCAGAAAAAATTATGTCCTTCTTTCATTAGAAGCTGAGACAGAGACTGTATATGCTGATGGATGGCAGAATATACAGGGGAAAACATATTATTTCAGAAATTCGCAGGCGGTTACGGGATGGAATCAGATTGACGCATTACAATATTATTTTAATGGAGACGGTTCGCTTGGCTCACATCTGGTAATAGATGTATCTACTTATAACGGAGATATTGACTGGAATCGCGTTAAGGCAGCAGGAATTGACTATGCAATTATACGTGTAGGCTACAGGGGATATGAGACTGCAAGACTGGTAAAGGATAAACGATTTGATACAAACATGAGGAATGCAACAGCAGCAGGTGTCAAAGTTGGAGCCTATATTGTTACTCAGGCGGTTAATACTAATGAAGCTGTTGAAGAGGCAAGTTTTATTATATCTGCATGTAGTGGGTATAATGTATCTCTTCCGCTGGCAATAGATGTAGAGAGTGCAGGAAATGGAAGCGGAAGAGGAGATAAAATATCGGTTGCGGAAAGAACGGCTGTTATTAATGCATTTGTACAGACGATAAGGGGTGCCGGGTATTCGGCAATGGTATATGCTAATAAAGACTGGATGACTAACAGAATCAATGCAGGAGGACTTGCTTCTGGAAGTACTGTATGGCTTGCACAGTATAGAAGCAGCTGCACTTATGGTGGAAGCTACCAGATGTGGCAGTTTACAGAGTCAGGTTCTATACCGGGCATTTCTGGAAATGTAGATATGAGTGCATGGAAATATTAAAAAGGTGACAATTCTTTAACATAGTGATATAATTATACGAAGTGTTTATTTAAATGGATAAATATATGCAGAAATGAGGAGTAATATGAGTAAGAATGATGAACAGTTAGTTAAGCTTATTAAAGATGTTGTTTCTGGTAATCAGGATAAGGAAGTATTCTGCAAGGAATTTTATAAGGAAGTATATGCACTTGTATACCCGGTATTTGGAGATAATAGCAAGAAAGTAACTAGCAGGGCATTTATTTATTTATGTAATAATATTGATAAAATTGATGTTAGTAAAAATATACACAGGCAGGTAGCAACACTTGTATCTGCATTTATGTTTGGACTGATTGACAAGAATACAATTAAAAATAATGTGACCGGATTAGAATATGAATTTAATAGGATTAAGGAAGATGCTGAATTATATAATATTATCAGAGATAATGTTAAAATGTTCAGAAATCCGGCAGATTATGATAATACCAGTGAAGCTATCAGAAGTTTATCCAGAGTACAGACAATCCTTCTTGAACTTTACGGATATGAAATGCATTCTGTTGATGAAATAGAAGAACTGCTTGATGTAGACAGTGCATTTATATGTGAATTAATTGTTAAGACAAAAGCACAGATGCTTGGTGTTGAACTTGAGACAGAAGAATCAGAATATGAAGAAGAGAATGGCTCTGATGATGAGTATGAGGCTGACAGATATGAAACGGAAGATGGTGCCCAGCCTGATGCATTGTATTATGAGTCTGAAGAAACAGACGACGACTCAGAGCCGGAAGATGATGAAAAGTCATATTTTGAAGATGATGATATAGAAGATGATAGTGATGAACATCCATTCAGAAGAACAAAGGCGGATCGTAGCGCTGCAATGAGAAGAGCAGATGCATCAAATCCTGTTGTGAGAAAGCTGGCAGGAGTTGTAGGAAAATTGTTTCCGTCATTATCGCAAGCTGCAAGAAGAATTGTGGTTTATGTAGCTGGAGGCGTTATATTATTTGCAATAGTTTTATGTGTATTTTTATCGGCTGTATTATCAGGTGATTCTAAAACAGCTGCTAAGAAGAATAATAATTCAAACAATACAAGGGTTACAACAGCTGAAACAACAACATCTAAGGAAAAGGTAACTCAGGCTAAAGCTACGAAGAAAGCAGATGATACAACAGCAGCTGATAATGAAGCTGTAAAGGAGACTACAAAGGCTGATGAGTCCACAGAAGAAAATACTAAGAGACCAAATAAAGCAACTATAAAAGATGCTGAGGAAGAGACTGTAGAAGATTCTGCAAGTGGCATAGATGATAATAATGGTGGAGAAGAGGAAAAGGACGAAAAAGAAACAGAGCCATCAACAGAGGCAACAGAAGCCACAACAAAGGTAACAGAGGAAACTGAAGCTACAGAAGAAACAACAAAAGCAACAGAAGCAACAAAAGCAACAGAAACAACAAAAGCAACAGACGAAACAAAGACAACAGAAGCTGTTGATAATACAACTGTTGCGGCAGATGTTAATGCTAATAATAATTAAGTAAATCAGGAGTAAATAATACAGATACATAACAGGATTAAGGAAGGAATGCTATGAAATGTGTAATTTTAGCCGGAGGTAGTGGTGATAGTTTATGGCCATTATCAAGAAGGCAGTTTCCAAAACAGTTTATGAAAATAAAAGAAGGCCGTTCCATATTACAGGAAACTGTAGTAAGGAATATGCCTTTCTGTGAGGAATTTATAATAGTTACCAATGAGAGCTATAAGAATATTGTTAATGGACAGATGAAGGCATTTCAGAGTCTTAAGTACAGAGTTATCCTTGAGGGTACACCCAAGGGAACAGGAGCAGCTGTATTGTTAGGGACTATGTTTGCCAACCCGTCAGAATTAGTTCTGGTTGTTAATTCGGACAACCTGATTGAGGGTGATGGTTATAAAGATTCAATAATTGAGGCTAAAGAATATGCAAAAGAAGGATATCTTGCTGTATTAGGCATTAAGCCGGAATCACAGTCATCCACTTATGGGTACATTCTCCGGGATAAAGAGAATGTTAAGAAGTTTATTGCAAGAATGGATTTCGATGAAGATGAGACAGAAGGTCTGCTTGGATATGATTATGATGAGGGATATCTGTGGAACAGTGGAATACTTGTATTCAGAGCAGGGGATATGACTAATGCTGCAAGACGCCTTGCATCAGAACTGTACACTACCTGTAAGACAGCTAAGAGAAAGGTGCCGGCAATCAGAAGGTCTGTCAGATTTTCGGAAACAGTTATGAAGTCTATGCCGCATGGCAGTATTGAAACACTTCTCCTTGAAAAATGTGATTCAATAAAAGTAGTTGAAGCACATTTTGAGTGGATGGATGTCGGCAATGCCAGCGATTTAGCTGAATTTGGAAACAATATCAAGTCAGAATGTGTTATCAAGAATGACTGCGATAATGTTAATATTATAAATAATGCACCAAAGAGGCTTGTTGTCGCCAATGATTTAAGAGATCTTGTAGTTGTTAATACAGATGATGCAACATATGTATCTTCTAAAAAGTCTGCTGATAATATTAAGCAGATTATGAAAGATAATATGGATACTTATGAAGCGTTTTTCGATTATAACAGGACTACTTATAAGGAATGGGGAATACAGGAGATACTTAATTATTCACAGGGATATAAAGTCAGGAAACTTACTGTTTTTCCAGGAATGTCAATGTCTCTTCACCGGCATGAAAAGAGAACTGAGCATTGGTCAATAGTTGAAGGTATTGCTACAATTACTCTTGGTAATGAAACTGCTGATTATAACAAATATGAAAGTGTGTTCATTCCAGTGGGAACGAAACACAGGATTGCTAATAAGACAGACAAGAATGTGGTAGTAATAGAGGTTGGTATTGGAGATAATATATCAGATACAGATCTTGTTAAGATATATAATAAGGATAATCCACAGGCATCTGCTAATTATGTAAGACTGGATAAGAGTCCTATTGCGAAGCTTGAACCTGCATTTAAGGATAATCTGTGGGGTGGAACCAAGATTCGTGATGTATATGGCAAGAAATGTGATTATGATGTCATCGGTGAGAGCTGGGAACTTTCAGCTCATCCTGATGGTCAGAGCCGTATAGCTGATGGAAGATATAAAGGAATGCTCTTTAATGAGTACCTTAATATTATAGGAAAAGAAGCATTAGGCTGGAAATGTCAGGCACAGGACAGATTCCCTATCCTTATAAAATTCATAGATGCAAAGCAGGCACTTTCTATACAGATTCATCCTGATGATGAATATGCTCTTGAGAATGAGAATGAATATGGAAAGAATGAGATGTGGTATGTAGTGGACAGTGAACCGGGATCATATCTGTACTGCGGGCTTTCAAGAGACGCATCTAAGGAAGAAATTCTTGAGAGAATTAATAATAATACAATCACAGACATACTTAATAAGATAGAGGTTAAAGCAGGCGATGTTGTTATGGTTAAGGCAGGAACAATCCATGCAATAGGCGCAGGTGTATTCATATGTGAGATACAGCAGAATTCTAACTGTACCTACCGTATGTATGATTATGACAGAAGGGACAAGTTCGGTAATCCGAGAGAACTTCATGTAAAGAAAGCACTTGATGTTGTTGATAACCATAAATATGTCAAGGACAATAAGACAGAAGTTGTTATTGCAAGAAATGAACATTTCACAGAAGAAAGACTTGTCCAGTGCAAATACTTTGAAGTATATAAGTATGATGTCAATGACGAAGCAAAGATTACTGTTGATGAGGCATCCTTTGTTTCTGTACTTTTCATTAACGGGTCAGGAACTATTGAAACTGATGATTATGAAAAGACTATGGAGTTTAAAGCAGGCGACAGTTTCTTTGTAAGTGCAGGCCTTCGTTCAATAATAGTTAAGGGACAGGCAACCATGGTTGTTACCAGAGTATAAAAAAATGTTTTACTTTGTCGTATATTGATGTATAATGACGAGAGAATTCTTTTTAAAGGAGAGTATAATAATGTTATCAGTAGTAATACCAACATTTAATGAAAGCAAGAACATCAGAAATCTTGTAGCACAGATTGATGTTGCTTTGAAGGGTGTTGATTATGAAATTGTCTTTGTTGATGACAGTAAGGACAATACACCTGATGTAATTACGGAAGTTGCTAAGGAATATCCACAGGTGAGAATGGAACACAGAAAGAATGGTACAGGATTAGCAACTGCTGTTCTCGATGGTTTTAAGCTTGCAAAGGGAGAATATATGGCATGTATGGATGCTGATTTACAGCACCCGCCAATCGTTCTTAAATATATGTATAAGGCTATGGAAAGTGGTGCAGATTTCTGTATACCTAGCCGACTTATTCCGGGTGGAGATGATGGCGGACTTAACTGGTACAGAAAGTTCGTATCTGGAACAGCAAGAAAGATAGGACAGGTTATGTTGCCTTGCCTTAGAAAGATATCAGATCCTACAAGCGGACTCTTTATGTTCAGAAGAGAAGTTATTGAGAATGCTGACCTTCAGCCAATCGGATGGAAAATTATGGTTGAGGTTCTTGCAATGGGTACATACAGCAAGGTTGTAGAAATCCCATATAAATTCCAGCAGAGAACAGAAGGTGAATCAAAGCTTTCAGGAAAGGTTACATTAGAGTACTTAAAGCAGCTTAAGAATCTCAGAAAGAGATACAATAAGAGCAACAGGTACGAGGTTGAAATATGGTCAACTGAGCGTATGATGAAAGGCGACAAATAATATCGTAACACAAGACATATAATAAGCCACAGAACGACATGTTATATGAAGTTTTGTGGCTATATTAGTATAGAACATAAAGGAGATAATAATGGCAATATTAGTTACAGGCGGAGCAGGCTTTATTGGAAGCCACACAGTAGTAGAACTTCAGAATGCGGGTTATGATGTTGTAGTAGTTGATAATCTTGTAAATTCAAGCAGAAAGTCTTTAGACAGAGTTGAGAAGATTACAGGAAAGAAAGCCACATTTTATGAGGCAGACATTAATGACGCTGCAGCATTAAATGAGATATTTGAGAAAGAAAGTATCGATAGTGTTATACATTTTGCAGGACTTAAGGCAGTAGGTGAGTCAGTAGCCAAGCCGCTTGAGTATTATATGAATAATATATCCGGTTCACTTACACTTTTTGATGTTATGAGAAATCATGGTGTTAAGAATATTATATTCTCATCTTCAGCTACAGTTTATGGAGATCCTGCATTTGTACCTATTACAGAGGAATGCCCTAAGGGTGAGATTACTAATCCTTATGGCAAGACTAAGGGAATGCTTGAGGAGATTCTTACAGATATCCAGAAGGCTGACCCGGAATGGAATGTAATTCTTTTAAGATACTTTAACCCAATTGGAGCACATGAGAGCGGAACAATAGGAGAGAATCCTAACGGAGTTCCTAATAATCTTATGCCATATATAACACAGGTTGCTGTTGGAAAGTTAAAGGAGCTTGGTGTATTTGGTAATGATTATGATACTCATGATGGAACAGGTGTAAGAGATTATATCCATGTGGTTGACCTTGCACTTGGACATGTTAAGGCTATAGAAAAGCTTAATGATAATCCGGGAATTGCAATATATAATCTTGGAACAGGCAATGGATATTCAGTGCTTGATATAGTAAAGAATTTTGAGGCTGCTACGGGAATACATATACCATATGTAATTAAGGCAAGAAGACCAGGTGATATCGCAACATGCTACTGTGACGCAGGTAAGGCAGAGAGAGAGCTTCACTGGAAAGCAGAGCGAGATTTAAAGACTATGTGTGCTGATTCATGGAGATGGCAGAAGAATAATCCTAACGGATATGATGATTAAGGAGTAGACAATGGGTAAGTATTTTGGAACTGACGGATTCAGAGGAGAAGCAAATGTAACTCTTACAGTTGACCATGCATTTAAGGTGGGAAGATTCTTAGGCTGGTATTATGGAAAGAATCATGAGGATGGTAAGGCAAAGATTGTTATTGGTAAGGATACAAGAAGAAGCAGTTATATGTTTGAGTATTCTTTAGTTGCCGGACTTACAGCTTCAGGAGCAAATGCATATCTTCTTCATGTTACAACTACACCAAGTGTTTCTTATGTAGCAAGAACAGAAGATTTTGATTGTGGAATTATGATATCTGCAAGCCATAATCCTTTCTACGATAACGGAATTAAGCTTATTAATGCCGCAGGTGAGAAGATGAAAGAGGATGTTATCGCTGAAATCGAGAAGTACCTTGATGGTGAGCTTGGAGAAATTCCATACGCAACACGAGAAAACATTGGATGTACAGTTGATTACACAGCAGGTCGTAACAGATATATGGGATATCTTATGAGTCTTGCAATTTATTCATTCAAAGGAATAAGAGTAGGTCTTGATGCTTCTAATGGTAGTGCATGGACACTTGCAAAAGCTGTATTTGACGCACTTGGAGCTAAGACATATGTTATAAATGCTGCTCCGGACGGAACTAATATTAATGCAAACTGCGGTTCTACACATATTGAAGGACTTCAGGATTTAGTAAGGAGAGAGCATCTTGATGTAGGATTTGCGTTTGACGGTGATGCTGACAGATGTCTGTGTGTAGATGAGAAGGGCGAGGTCATAACAGGTGACCATATTCTATATATCTATGGATGTTATATGAAGGATAGAGATAAGCTTGTCGGAAACAAGGTTGTAACAACAGTAATGTCTAACTTCGGACTTTACAAAGCATTTGATGCAGTAGGAATTGAGTACGAAAAGACTAAGGTTGGCGATAAGTATGTATATGAGTGTATGTCAGAGAACGGCTACCGTATAGGTGGAGAGCAGTCAGGACACATCATATTCTCTAAATATGCAACAACAGGTGATGGAATTATCACAGCCCTTAAGATGATGGAGGTTATGCTTGCAAAGAAGAAGACATTGTCAGAGCTTGCAGCACCACTTGTTATATATCCACAGGTTCTTAAGAATATCAGGGTTACAGATAAGACACAGGCACAGGACGACGCAGATGTTAAGGCTGCAGTTGAGGCAGTTGCCAATGCACTTGGCACAGATGGAAGAATACTCGTACGCGAAAGCGGAACAGAACCTGTTGTCCGTGTAATGGTTGAGGCAGGAAGCACAGAAGAGTGCGAGAAATATGTCGATCAGGTAATAGATGTCATTAAAAGTAAAGGGTATGCAGTGTAAGGTTAAAAAATCTTACTATCTATTATTTATGCTCATTCGGCATATGTATAACCAGCTCCCAGTGTCTGTCTGTGGCTTACGCTTGAATTATGACGAGCTGTGTAAGAGTTAATGCCGCTATATACATAAGTTCAGTGTGTGAAAGCTCGTTCAAACGAAGTGCGTTTGCTTTCGCACACTGTAATAAACTTTGTAGATAGCGGCATTTACTCATACTAAGCGCAGGAATACTGAAAGTGTAAGCCATAGACGGACACTGGGAGCGTGCGTGTTCATATGGTGAGTGAACACAAATCAAAACTTTATATGAATATTTTAAGTACCTCCACATAAGATTAATTAGGTCTTATTGTGGGGGTGTTTTTTATGTGTGGGAAATTATGGGGAAAAGTTGTGACTGTTGTGTTGGCATTGCTGATAATTATGCCTGCGTGTGCAATGACAGGGTGTTCTGGCAGCAAAGAGCCAGATAATAAGACCAGTGTTGATTATACAGTGGTTGAAAATGCAGACCTGCCGGAAGAGCTTAAGAAGCTTATTGAAAGCAAAAAAGATAAAGTGATGAGGCTTACATACACGACTAAGGATTATACATATGTTGTGGCCGGTTATGGAACAAGGGAAACAAGTGGATATTCAATTAAGGTAAATGATGTATACACAGGAGATAATGCACTATACATTGATCTTAATCTGATAGGTCCGGCAGCGGGGGAAGCTGTAAATGAGGTTGAGACATATCCGGTAATAGTGCTTAAGATGGAAAGACGTGAAGAAAGCGTTGTTTTTAAAATGTAGAATGTATAGGAGGTCAGTCTGTGAGACTCAGAACAGAAAATATTCATGAATACCGTTTGAAATGTAATACAGTGGCACAGATTACGCTTGATGATGATTTTAATGTGCCGGACACAAAAGATGATATTGAACTTATAGTGAAAGAATGGGGAAATGTCCAGACCGACAGTGTAAAGGTAAATAAGGATAAAGCTACAGTTGATGGTGAATTAAAATTTTCACTTCTTTATATAGGTGCATCATCTGACTCAGAAAGAATGCAGCCGGTAAAAATGACAGGGAAAATGAGTTTTTCTGAAAATGTCAATCTTTCGGGTGACTGTACAGGTGATTATGTTACATGTCAGGCATCAATAGAAGATCTTAGTATTAAAGCAATTAATTCAAGAAAAATAAGTGTTAAGGCGATAGTTACCCTTAAACTTATATGCGAGAGTCTGCAGGATATACAGATGATAACGGGTGTGGATGAGACGGAGAATACGGACATCCAGCAGTTAAAGGAAGAATTGGAATTTGTGCAGCTTGCAGTTAATCAGCGTGATAATTTCAGAATAAGAGAAAATGTATCACTTCCGGCAGGAAAACCAGAGATACAGGAAATAATCTGGGATGATGTAGATGTAAGGAATCTGAATACAAGGCTTGCAGATGATGGACTTAAGCTTGCTGGTGATTTAGATATATTTGTAATGTATATAGGAAATGGAGAAACAGGAAATGTGCAATGGTACGAGACAACAGCATCATTTGAAGGAAGTCTGGATATAAGTGGCTGCAATGCAGATATGATTCCATATGTTAATTTTCAGATAATTGGAAAGACAGTTGAGGAGCGGCCCGACTTAGATGGTGAAAACCGCGATATTGCAGTTGAAGTGGTTCTTGATATGGATGTAAAAGCATATGAGGAGCGTAAGAAGGATGTTATAGCAGATATATACTCGCCTTCATATGATATGGAAATAGAGAATGCAGATACACAGCTGCGTTGCCTTGTTGTACGAAATAATGTATCAAGCCGTGTTTCAGGTAATCTCCAGCTTGAGAATTATGCTGACCTTATGCAGATATGTAACTGTACAGCTACGGTGCAGCTTGACGATGTGACATATAAAGAAGGAGAGCTGGTTGCGGAAGGTGTTGTAAGTGCAAATGTATTTTACATAACTTCAAGTGACAGTCAGCCGCTTGGCAGTGTGCATACAATCATTCCGTTTGCAGGTACAGTTAAGATTGATGGTGTCAGTAATGATTCACTTGAATACAACATAAAGCCGTCAGTACAGCAGCTTTCAGCCACAATAAACAGTGCTGGTGTAATAGAGGTTAAATCATCAGTTTCACTGGATGTAATTGTTTTTAGAAACTTTGAGTATAGTGGCATAAAAAGTGCTTATATGTCAGAGGAAAAATGTGATCTGTCAAAGATGCCGTCAATGACCGGGTATATTGCTGATGGCACTAAAACATTATGGGATGTATCTAAGATGTATCATACAACAGCAGATTCAATAAAGGCAAGTAATCCTAAATGTGCTGATGGACTGTCAGAGTCTGTGATTATACCACGGGGTACCAAGCTTCTTCTAGTGAAGGCTTAGACATAAAAAGAGGTACAGTCTGTAAAGTCTGTACCTCTGAAAATGTCTGATTATGAATTCTTACCGGCAAAGTAATCGTCGAATTTCTTAAGAACAGCATCTCTTGTGTTCTGGGAAATATCAGGGAGTTCCTTGCCCCATGTTTTAGTGGCTTCTTTAAAACCTTTTTCAAATGCTTCTTTCATCTTAGTCATCTTTTCTTCATCATCACCTGCGAGTGCCTGTGCAAATGAGAAGATCCTTTCAGATGTCTGTTTAACACCCCAGTAACCGTTTTCAGAAATATCTTCCTTAGCCTGTGCAATAGTGTCAGCGTCTGCTGTGAAGTTACCGCCTGCAAGTGCTTTCCACATATCAACAGCAGTTCCAATAGTTATTCCCTGTTTAGAGAACATCTTAGTAACGAGGCTTTGCATCTGAGCCATGCGTGTTTCCTGGTCAGCCTTTAACTGTGCAACAATAGAAGCGTTAGAAGCTTTCTTATTAACAGTTGCTACTAAACCTTCAGACTGTGAAGCATGCTCATAAGTTGCTGCTACATCAGAATAAGCTGTAGTCTTTGAAATCTCTTTAGTTGAAACCTTTTTATCAGAACCTGAAACAGTATTTGTTTCGTAAGCCTGATAATTTGAATTAACTCCGTTTAATGACATGATATCCCTCCTTGGACTTTTATTGTAGTATTTCTATAGTGTATATCGGTAAATGTATTTCTTTAATTAACCTTCTGTTTTTTCAATTTTTATAGTAGATTTCTTCCATATTCCTGTCCAATAGAGACCATAAAGTATGGCAGCAGAAGTTCCATTACTGATAACAACAGCGTACCATACAGATTCAACCCCCATATTAAGCACATTGGCACATACCCAGAGGGTTAGCAGACGGAATATCCAGATTCTTGAAGCGTCGACAATCATGGTTATCATGGTGTGACCGCTTCCTTGAAAAAGTCCCTGGGTGACATTGTAAAATGCGTTGCTCCAGCACCAGAATGCCATAAGTGATAGGAAATCTGTTGCCAGCGGAATAACTCTTTCATCAGTTGAGAAAAATGTTACCATAGTCTGCGATATAAATCTTCTTGACAGAATCAAACCAAAGAATAACAGAAACAGTGCACCCATACGGAGTGCGTAATGGTAAGCTTTGTCTGCTCTGTCTTTCTGTCTGGCACCAATATTTTGCCCTACGATAGTTGATATGGCAGAGCCGATACCATTTGCAGGCATTGTAATGATGCTGTTTATTTTGTTTCCGATACCATAAGCGCTTGTTGCAATAAATCCGTAAGCATTAACATTTTTAGTCATAAGAAGGAAACCAAGCTGCATAGTGCTTCCTCCGATTGCGGTAGGAAGTCCGATTTTTACAATCGAACCCATCTTGCTTTTATCAAACTTAAATCCCCTGAAATCAATTCTGATAAGCTGTCCTGGTCTTGTAAGTACAATAAGTGCAATAACTGCACATGGAATTTTGGCAATGAGAGTTGCAAGGGCAGCACCACCGATACCCCATTTGAAAACCATAAGGAATAACGGGTCTAATATAAGATTAATAACAACGCCAAACATATTAAGAAGCATTGGTTTTACTGTGTCGCCCTGAGACTGTTTGACTGATGTGAAAAGGTTAATGGTAAACAGAAAAGGCAGATCAAGTACTACAATTCTTATGTATGTAAGTCCGTATTTATATATACTTCCTTCAGCACCGAGCCATTTCACAAGTCCCGGAGAGACAAGCCAGCATATAAGTGCGCATAATACTGAAAATGCAAGTGAAGTAAGGCAGATGTGGTTAGCCATTGAATTAGCCTGTTCATCCTCTCTTGCACCGAGGTACTGTGATATAAGAATTGCACCTGCAGTTGTTATGCCGTTACCGAAATTAATCAGGATATTCTGGAAAGGTGAAACAAGCGTGATAGCCGACTGGTTCTCAGTACCTATTCTTCCAAGCCAGAAAGTATCTGTAAGATTGTACATTGACTGGATAAAACTATTGATCATAACAGGAATTGCAAGCATGAGAATTGCATGAAAGAGATTACCATTAAGAATCATATTTCTTTTATCTTCACTTATTGGTTTTGCCATGATAAGCCCCCTTATCTTAATAAACGTGTTGAAAATGCTTCTTTAATACAGAAAAATAATTAAAATACTGATTTTTTGTTGACATTTCAAAGTCTTTTATACATAATATAAGCATAAAAAACAGTGATTTCTACAATTAAACGAAAAAATATTGCTAATAATACAGAAAAATTACTATAATAGACGCAAATGTATTTGAGATAAGGAGAGATTATATGTTCCAGGATATGTCGAAGGATTTTGATATTAAGAGGATAAAAAGAAGTAATACCAGTTGTAGTACAGGGGTAGGGGCACATGTGCATCCGTTTAATGAGATATTTTATCTTTCGAGCGGAGAGTGCACAAGTTTTATTGACCACAACATTTATAAGTTCGGAAAGGGCGATCTTGTGATTGTTCCAAGTGGATGTCTTCACAGGACAACTTATAATGGAAAAGGAATGCATGAAAGAATTGTTATAAGCTTTAGAAATGAAGCAACTGAATGGATTCAGAACCAGACTGGTAAAGAACTTATGGAAAACTGCATGAAGCCGGGAGTTGTTAATATTCCTGAGAAGAGAAGGGATTATGTTGTTGCCCTGCTTGATAAGCTGATATTTGAAAATGATTCTCCTGATGAGCTGTCACCTGCATTTATAAAGGTTGGGCTAATTGAACTTCTGCTGTTTATTATTCGCTGTAAGAATTATGAGGAAAATGTTATTAAGGAAATAGATGTGGATAACAGGATTATTCAGGAAGTTGCCACATATATATATGAACATTATGCAGATAATCTGTCTTTAGAGTATGTTGCAGATAAATTTAATCTTAGCAGGTCATATCTTTCAAAGAAATTTAAGACAGCAACCGGATTTGGATTTAAGGAGTACATTATTAATGTAAGAATACAGAACGCCTGTAATCTGCTGCTTGAAACAAACAAATCAATTACTGATATTGCATTTGAATGTGGCTTTAATGACAGTAATTATTTTGGAGATGCTTTCAGGAAGGCAAAGGGGATATCTCCACATAAATACCGTAAGAATGAAACTTTTTAAAGGTGCATTTTAAATATTGTACTTGATTTCATACAATATCTTTAATATAATAGTTTTAAAATGGATTTTGTATACAAGGTTAGGTAATATATGGAAAGTATCAGATTAAAGGCAAGAGCCAAGATTAATCTTGGACTTGATGTTATTGGAAGACGCGAGAACGGATATCATGATGTAAGAATGGTAATGCAGACTGTTGGTTTGTATGACCGTATTATAATGACAAGGATTCCGGAGGAAGAGATAAGAATTAAGACTAATATAGGATTTCTACCTGTGAATGAGAATAATCTTGTTTATAAGGCAATTATGCTTATGAAGAATAAGTATAAGCTGGATGGTGGAATTGAGGTTGATCTTAATAAATTCATTCCGGTTGCGGCAGGAATGGCTGGAGGTTCAAGTGATGCGGCATGTGCATTATTTGGAATGAACAGGCTTTTCGAACTTAATGTTCCAATGAGAGAGCTTATGAAGCTTGGTGTTGAGATTGGGGCAGATGTTCCATACTGTCTTATGAGAGGAACAGCATTAGCTGAAGGAATTGGAGAGAAGCTTACAAGGCTTCCGGATATGCCATTTTGTCATATTCTTATAGCAAAGCCTCCGGTAAATGTATCAACTAAGCTTGTGTATGAGAAACTGGATAACACAGATGTTAAGTTGCATCCAGATATAGATGGAATAATTGAGGCTATTAAGTTAAAGGATGTTGCACTTGTTGCTTCAAGAATGGGAAATGTTTTAGAGTCAGTTACAATTCCGTTGTATCCTGTCATTGACAGCATTAAGAAAGATATGATAGAACATGGTGCAATTAATGCTATGATGAGTGGCAGTGGACCGACAGTTTTTGGAATATTTCCAGATGAACAATCAATGATAGCCTGTCAGCAGTTCTTAAGACAGAAGGGCGAGGCAAGGCAGGTGTATACAACGGAAACATTTACACCATAATATATGTGGAAATAATACACATTCAGAGTAATAGAGAAAGGCAAGGTTTTATATGAAAGGTGAACTTAAGATGGATGTTAATGACTATCTCCCATTAAGAGATGTGGTTTTTAATACTTTAAGACAGGCAATTCTCCGTGGTGAGATGGAGCCAGGTGAAAGGCTTATGGAAATTCAACTCGCCGATAAGCTTGGAGTGAGCAGAACTCCTATAAGAGAGGCAATCAGAAAGCTTGAGCTGGAGGGTCTTGTTATAATGATTCCAAGAAAGGGAGCAGAGGTTGCCCATATAACCGAGAAGGACATGAGAGATGTCCTTGAGGTAAGAGCGGCACTTGAGGAGCTTGCAGCAACACTTGCATGCCGCAATGTTACTCCAGAGCGAATCGAAGAGCTTAAGATGGCAAATAAGAGATTCGAGGCAGCAATTATATCTAAGGATGTGGTTGCAATTGTAGATGCTGATGTGAATTTCCATGATATTATATATGCAATGACAGATAATCAGAGACTTATTCAGATCATTAATAACTTAAGAGAGCAGATGTACAGATACAGACTGGAATATGTTAAGGATGCAAGAGCACATTCTATTCTTATCAGCGAACATAATGACATCATTGATAAGCTTTCTAAGAAAGATGAAGAAAATACTAAGATTGTCATAAGACAGCATATTACTAATCAGGAAAAGGGTATTATCAGACTTCTTAACAAATAATCTTTAGATTACACGGAGGCTGGCTGTATATGCCAGCCTTTGTTAGTTTGTAAATTCCTGTTTATTATGGAAATATATGGATATAATCCCAGATATGAAGATATATCAGGGGGGTAAATATCATATGAACATTAAAAAGAAACTTGGAATTCTGCTTATTGTTATAATAGCTGTCAGTGGACTGGTTGGTTATTACAGAGTGTCTTATGCAGGAAATTTAGAGGCAGTTACAGAAGGCATATCTGAGAGTATTATAAGATTCCATGTGAGGGCCAACAGTGATTCTCAGGAAGACCAGGAGGTTAAGCTTAAGGTTAAGGAAGCAGTAGTTGATTACATAAGACCGGCTCTTTCAGAGTCAGATTCTCTTTCAGAGTCAAGAACTATATTAGAGGCAGAAGGTGATAATATCAGAAATGTTGCTATTAAAACCTTGCGGGATAATGGATTTATGGAAGATGTAAGCGTGTATTTTGAGAAAAGTTATTTTCCGGTTAAATCATACGGTGATGTAACATTTCCAGCAGGATACTATGAGGCTTTCAGGGTTGATATAGGTGATGCAGAGGGAAAGAACTGGTGGTGTGTGCTGTATCCGCCATTATGTTTTGTAGATGCGGTGTATGGCGTAGTTCCAGAGGATTCTAAGGAAAAGCTTGCAGGAGTTCTTACAGACGAAGAATATAAGACAGTAACTGACAGGGGCTGTAAAGTCAGATTTAAATATTTAACATTTATAAATGAACTGCTTGGGTTATAAGCAGTCAGTGGAGGAAAGTCGATTGAATAATAAGGATAAGGTCTTTATTAAGATTAAAGGATTATATACGGGAACAATGGACGAGGAAGCCTCGTGTGAAGGTGAAGAGGTTGAAGTAATTGAGTCACAGGACGATGAGGTTGAAGTCATAAATGTTGGCACATACTCAGTTGTCAACGGCAAGGAATATATACGGTATGAGGAAGTGTATGATGATTCACAGGAACGGTCAAGCAGCATAATCAAGATTGATGGTGACAGCGTAGAGGTGACAAAGAAAGGTGTTGTTTCTACGAAGATGAGGTTTACCATGGGCAGTAAAAATATGACTTATTACCAGACACCTTATGGAAATATGAGTCTGGGGATTATAACGAAAAGTCTTGAAATTGAACGAACTGAGGATACAATAAGTATATATCTTGTGTATGGAATGGAAGTGAATTGTGAACATCTTTCAGATTGTGATATGCAGATAACAATAACAACCAGAGAACTTAGAATTGATGAATAGTACATTTTTCTTTGAAAAAGGAGTAGTTATGAAGAAACAGTTTGATGAGAGAAATCTTACAATGGTAATGGATTTTTATGAACTTACAATGGCTAATGGTTATTTTAAGGATGAGGACAAGGAAAGAAAGGTTGCATTTGATGTGTTCTACAGAAAGAATCCTGATAATGCCGGATATGCTATATTTGCAGGTCTTGAACAGATTATTGAATATATAGAGAATCTGCATTTTGATGAAGATGATATTGAATACTTAAGAGGTCAGGGGCTTTTTGGGGAAGAATTCCTTGCATACCTTGCTGATTTTAAGTTCAGGGGAGATATTTATTCATTCCCGGAAGGAACTATTATGTATCCTAATGAACCTGTAATTACTGTTGTTGCACCATTACTTGATGCACAGCTTGTTGAGACTGCAATTCTTCTTCAGGTTAACCACCAGTCACTTATTGCAACTAAGACAAGAAGAATCGTGCGTTCAGCTAAGGGACGTGCTGTATCAGATTTCGGCGCGAGACGTGCACATAACATGGATGCAGCAGTATATGGTGCAAGGGCAGCTTATATAGGTGGTGCGGTTGGAACAGCTACTGTTCTTGCCGGTCAGATGTTTAATATTCCAATCAGTGGAACAATGGCACACAGCTGGGTAATGTTCTATCGTGATGAATTTGAAGCATTTAAGCATTATGCAGAGAATTACCCGGATGCAACTGTGCTTCTTGTAGATACTTATGATGTTGTTAAATCAGGTATTCCTAATGCCATCAGATGTGCAAAGGAAGTGCTTGAGCCAATGGGCAAGCGTCTTAAGGGCATCCGTCTTGACAGTGGTGACCTTGCATACCTATCTAAGAAGGTAAGAAAAATGCTTGATGATGCGGGGCTTACTGACTGCAAGATAGTTGTTTCCAACAGTCTTGATGAATGGACTATTATGTCAATCTTAGAGCAGGGCGGCTGCATTGACAGCTTTGGTGTAGGTGAGAGACTTATAACAGCAAAGTCTGATCCTGTATTTGGAGCTGTGTACAAGATTGCAGCAGTAGAGGAGAATGGAGTATTCCAGCCAAGAATTAAGATTTCTGAAAATGTTGAGAAGATAACGAACCCGGGACTTAAGAAGGTTTACAGAATATATGACGAGAATAAAAAGGCAATAGCAGACCTTATAGCAGGTGCTGATGAGGTTGTTGACCTTTCAAAGCCTTACCGCTATGTAGACCCTGTAAAGCCTTGGAAGAACAGATACTTTGAAAACTGCACAGCAGTAGAGTTACAGCAGCTTGTTGTAAAGAACGGCAAGCGTGTAATGGACAGAGTATCTATTGATGAGATTAAGAAGTATGTTCAGGATCAGCTCACTGATAATATATGGGAAGAAGAGCAGAGATTTGAGAATCCTCATAACCATTATCTTGACATGAGCCCGGCATATTATGATATGAAGATGTCACTTCTTCATAAGTTGACAGACTAGGGGAGAAGTGGCAGACGGACGGGCGCATAGTGTGTATATGTTGCATCGTAAGACACGCTTCCGCTCGTGGAAAGGCGTAGCGGTACTAGGCGCACTGCCTCACTTCGTGAGGTGCGTTTGCCAAGTGCCGACGTCTTTCCAACGGTCTTACGCTACAGCATATGCACACCCTGCCCCCTTATACTGTCACTTCCCCTGTCCGCCTTTGGCGGAGGTGGGGCTGGCGAGAGAGATTTCCGCAGAGAGCGATGGTGCCAAAGGCACCAAGCAAGAGTTTGTGGGGAGGTGGTCGGAGTGTGTGGGTATATGTTATTTTCAGACCGTTGGAAGTGCGTCGGCACTTAGTGAACACACCTCACGAAGTGAGGCAGTGAACTTAGTGTCCGCTACGCACTTTCACGAGCGGGAGCGTGTCTGGAAATGACATATACCCATATACTCCGACCCAAGTCCAACACAAAACACTTGCAATTACTGATTGTTTTGATATAATTGACTAGTATATGAAAAGTTAACGAAGGAGTAGTAAATATGCCAGTTTGGAGTATTGTTTTATTGATAGTTATTGCTGTACTTATAGCAGCACTTGTTGCACTTACTATTGTGGGTAGAAAGCTTCAGAAGAAGCAGGAAGCTAATAATGCACAGTTAGAGGCTGCAAAGCAGGTTATGTCGATGCTTGTCATTGATAAGAAGATGATGAAATTAAAAGATGCCGGACTTCCTAAGATGGTCTTAGATCAGACACCTAAGGCTCTCAGAGGTCGTAAGATGCCAATCGTTAAGGCAAAGATTGGACCAAGAGTTATGTCACTTATGTGTGATCCTAAGGTATATGACCAGATTCCAATCAAGGCAGAAGTCAAGGCAGAAGTAAGTGGTATCTACATTGTAGGTATCAAGTCTGTAAGAGGCGGAAAGATTGTAGTTCCTGAAAAGAAAAAGAAGGGACTTTTTAAGAAGAATAAGTAAGAACGAGAGACTACATTAGCGGCTATGCTGGTGTGGTCTTTTTTCTGCCATGAAGGTAGGGCGTGGATGTGTATATATGCCGCTTTTGGACGCGTTTTCACTCGGACGAATGCGTAGCGGGTACTAAGCGCACTTCCTCACGCTGTGAGGTGCGTTTGCCAAGTACCGACGCATTCTTACGGTCCAAAACCGGCATATATACACATCCACGCCCATCTTTCCGGTAGAAAAACGCTTATTTACGGCATTGCCGGTAATGACGCTGTCTGTGTTCAGTGTAGTTTTGCAATGAAAATTGGGAATTACGGATGAAATGACTGATTTTATATGATTTAGTAGGCTTTTGCCAATAAGTAAGCAAAAAGACAGCGTGAAAAAAGGGCTGTACCGCAACGGCAAAAAATGTTGCGGCACAGCCAACCCCAGCAAGCAAGGTTTCCCAAAGGGAAACCAAAGCGAATTGTAAGTTTGTGTGAAGTGTAAGGTCATGAGGCGGAAGTATGTGACAGCTTCGGACCGTAAGAATGCGTCGGTACTAAGCGCACTTTCTCACAAAGTGAGAAAGTGCGCTTAGTACACGCTACGCATTCGTCCGAGCGGGAGCGCGTCCGAAGCTGGCATATACTTTCGCCTCATGACCGTCCCCTCTCACACAAACCTACACAAGCGCCTTATTTTCCTCGTACATCTTCTCAATAAGATCCTGCACATCTTTAGCAAGAGTCTTTTTCTGCTCGCGATCCATGCTGGCGACATCGATTGGTTTGCCGAATTCAAGGACAGTGTGAGTCTTTTTAAAGAATGGAAGGTGGTCTTCTAATGCAGCAGCTGTGTTGTTCTGTACCATAGGAATAATCTTGCAGCCTGATTTTTCAGCAAGCTTAAAGCTTCCTGCATGGAAAGGGAGAACACCATCAATGCTTTTATTTCTTGTTCCTTCAGGGAATATAACAATTGAAGTTCCAGCTTTCAAGTAATCAATGCCGGTAAGGATAGTCTTTAAACCTTCTTTCATATTTTTTCTGTCAAGGAAGAGACAGTAAAGATATCTCATCCATATATTAAGAAGAGGGACTTTTTCAATCTCTTTCTTGGCAACAAAGCCAGTTCTGGGCTTCATGTATGTGTAAGAAATAATTGTGTCAAAGAAACCATGATGATTGCCTACAAAAAGTACAGCTTCTTTGTCTTTAGGGAGATTTTCAAGTCCTTTTACGGTTGTTGTAACACCAGACAGAAAAAGAACAACCTTAAAAACACCCTGTACAAAGCGGAGACTTCCGCGATCCTTAGCATCCTGATTGAACTTGCCAATAAGCCAGAATATAGGAAGCATTATAAGGCTGGCAAAGAATATTATTATTGCAAATATAACGATTAATATGAGTCTTATCATTGTATGTTCTCCATTTCATTTTTTGATATTAAGTTAAGCCTGGTACCGCGAGATATCTCAGCTCTTTACATAGGCCTTTGCTCCACTGGAATAGTGAATTTCACCTTCATTAGTCACAAATATAGCTTCAATTCCATCAAGGCTTTCAATAAGCTTCATACCGTCTTCAAGCCCGAGGCAGAAGCAGGTTGTACTTAAGCAGTCTCCGGTGAGCGAATCCTTTGATAAAATAGTGACATCGGACAGGTCATTGTCATAAGAATAGCCTGTGGCCGGGTTAAGTATATGATGGTAAAATGTGCCGTCGTCAGCATAGAAATACCGCTCATAGTTGCCAGATGATACAACAGAGGAATCATCAACAGAAAGAGCAACCAGCACTTCATTATTGGCTGCAAATGGCTTCCTTACGCCAATTCCGAAGTTATCTGTGTTAGTTTTCTTACCAATACATAAAACATTGCCACCAAGATTGATTATAGCATGTTTTACACCATTTTCTTCAAGAAAATCTTTGATTTTGTCAGCAATATAGCCCTTAGCAACAGCTCCGAGGTCAAGGATGACATCATCGGGTTTACTTATGGAATAAGTACCATCACCGTTATCGGACACACTGACCCTGGTGTAATCGACATGTGTCAAAGCTTCGGCAATCCGTCCGCTGTCAGGAACTTTTGGCGATTCTGCAGTGAAGTCCCACAGACTTGAAACGCTTCCTATTGTTATGTCAAATGCTCCATTACTCAAAGCAGCATATTCAAGTCCGGCGCTGATTAATTCATACAGTTCCTTAGATATGTCAGTTGTCTGGTTAGAATTAACCCTTGATAATTCGCTGTCTTCTTTAGTTCTTGAAAAAATGTTTTCATAGTAGTCACACAGATTGAGAGCCTCATTAAGAGTTTTTTTCGGAATACCTGAGTAAGAGTCAATCTGCACAAATGTGTTTAACTTAAAGCCGTTCACAGACTCCGGGGTAGTCAGAGTAACCGCAGGCTTCTGACATGCTGTGAGCAGAAAACCAAGAATCAGAATGACAAGAATTACATACGAAAAATATGTGATTTTATTAAGTTTTTTCATAGAATAATTACCATTGTTAAACGGTATCCTCCCAAATGTTTTAGTACATTGAGATTATAACAGTTTAATGCTGTATAAAAAAGTGAAATTAGTGTGAAATTACTTTTATTTTTATCGTAAATGTGCTATAAATATAAGGCTTGCTGTTAAGCAGCTAATGTTTATGTATATAGAAACGAGGAAGTATATGAAAAAGAAATTATTCAGTGTGTTACTTGTTGGTGCACTTGCAGCATCTTTAGTAGCATGTGATTCAAAAAAGAAGGAAGTTGATAAGACACCTTCGACAGTCAACACAGAGATAAATGCAGATGAATATGCTGCAACAATTACAGATAATGCTGGTATATATAAGACATTTGTATCACTTTCAGATTGGAAAGGAATGTCAGTAGACCTGGCAGAATCTGATTATAAAGTAACTGATTCAGATGTTGAGGATTATATACAGAGCCTTCTGGAGGCAACTGCAACTACAGATGCCCAGACAACAGGTACTACAAAGTCAGGTGATACAATTAAGCTTGATTATAGCGGAAAGCTTGACGGAACAGCATTTTCAGGTGGAACAGCAACAGATGCTTCTTACACAATTGGTTCAGGTAAATTTATCGATGATCTTGATAAAGGACTTGTTGGACTTACAGTTGGTGTAGAGACAGATATTCCATGTACATTCCCTGAAAGCTACCAGAATTCAGACCTTGCCGGAAAGCAGGTCGTATTTACAGTAACTGTAAAGGAAATTGATGTAACAGTTGTTCCGGAGCTTAATGATGAATGGGTAACAGCTAATGCATCAAAATTAGGTGTTTCGGATGCTGAACTTACAAATGTTGAGGATTTAAGAGCATATGTTAAGAATTACCTTGAAACACAGGCAGCGTCTAACAGATCAAGTACAGTATTTGAGACTGCTTATTCACAGATGTCAGATGGTCTTGATGTTTCAGAATATCCAAGCGAAGAGCTTGCAGACCTTTTGAAAACACTTAATAATAATGTTGATTCAGAGTATCAGTCATACAGTTCATCATATTCATCAAAGGAAGATTATCTTAAGAGTGCATATAATTTTGATTCTCTGGATGCATTTAACGAATATGCAGACAATTATGCAAAGCAATATCTTTTACAGAAAATGATTATTACAATGATTGCTGCTGATAATAATATTACAGTTAGTGCGGATGATATTAATTCAACAGGTGAAGAACTTGCTTCTTATTATGGATATAATGATTATCAGGAAATTCTTGATACCTATGGAAAGACAATGAATGCAGAGATAGGATATCAGGTACTTTATCAGAAGGTTGTTGAGTTTGTATGTGATAATGTAACAATTAATGATACATCTTCAACAGAACAGTAATCGTGACTAATTAAATATTAATATGATTGACAGGACTAGGGTTGCACAGCTATTAATGGGTGTGCAGCCTTATTTATTCTTATTATTTCCGCATTAAAACGGGATTTACATATATCAGCAGGCATGTTATGCACTATTAAGAATATGAGAAATGTGGTAAAACCACTTAAGGGGAAAACAATGAATCAATTCGTACCAAAGCTTTTTGATGTTATGAAAGGCTATTCTAAGAAGCAGTTTGTTAATGATGTTATTGCAGGTATTATAGTTGCAATCATCGCGTTACCATTATCTATCGCACTTGCGTTGGCATCAGGAGTGGGTCCTGAGCAGGGTATCTACACAGCTATATTTGCTGGTTTTGTTATTTCATTCCTTGGCGGAAGCAGGGTTCAGATTGCAGGACCTACAGCTGCATTTGCAACTATTGTTGCAGGAATTGTGGCACAGAACGGAATGGATGGCCTTATTGTTGCAACAATTATGGCTGGTATCATTCTTATTATCATGGGATTTCTTAAATTTGGTAATCTTATCAGATTTATTCCTTATACAATTACAACTGGATTTACATTTGGTATAGCTGTTACTATTCTTGTAGGACAGATTAAGGATTTCTTAGGCCTTGATACTTCTGCGTATACAGGACCAACTATTGAGACGCTTGATAAGTTAAATGCAGTGTTTAAATGTATTAACACATTTAACTGGCAGGCGCTCGTTGTAGGTGGTGTTTCACTTGCAATTCTTATTATATGGCCTAGATTTAAGAAGTTAGAGAAGATTCCGGCATCTTTAATTGCTGTTATAGTTTCTGTAATTATGGTTAAACTTGGAATGCAGGCTAAGACTATTGGAGATTTATATACAATTTCAAGCAAGCTGCCGGGTATCAGCATACCACATGTTAATATAACAATGGTTAAGAATCTTTTGCCGGATGCATTTACAATTGCGGTACTTGCAGGTATTGAGTCACTTTTATCATGCGTTGTTTCTGATGGTATGATTGGAAGCAGACATAAGCCTAATATGGAACTCGTTGCGCAGGGTGCAGGTAACCTTGTGTCGGCTTTATTTGGTGGAATTCCGGCAACAGGCGCAATCGCGAGAACAGCAGCTAATGTTAAGAATGGTGGACGTACACCAATCGCGGGTATGGTTCATTCTGTAACACTTCTTCTTATCCTTGTTGTGCTTATGCCATATGCAGCATGGATTCCAATGCCGGCAATTGCAGCAATTCTTTTCATGGTAGCTTATAACATGAGTGGCTGGAGAGAAATGATTTCTCTTTGTAAGACTTCACCTAAGAGCGATATTCTTGTGCTTCTTACAACAGCAGTACTTACTATTGTATTTGACCTTGTTGTTGCTATTGAAGTTGGTGTTGTGCTTACAGCACTTCTTTTCCTTAAGAGAATGGCTGATGTTACTGAAGTTAAGAGCTGGAAATATATTGGTGATAATATAGATGAGAATAACGATCCTGACAATATTAATCTTAAGCAGGTTCCTAAGGATACGCTTGTATATGAGATTAATGGACCAATGTTTTTTGCAGCTGCGGACAAGTTTCTTGATATCCAGACAGTATCAGGTTCTAAGGCAGTTATTGTAAGAATGAGAGGTGTTCCTGCAATGGATGTTACTGCTCTCAGATCTTTAAGAAATATTCATGCGGTATGTAAAAGACATGGCGCTGTTATGATTCTTTCACATGTTAATGAACAGCCTATGTCAGTCATGGAGCATGCTGGCTTTGCAGATGAGATTGGAAGAGATAATTTCTGTGCCAACATTGATGCAGCTCTTGAGCATGCTAAAAATATTGTAGAAGGGTAATGCTAAATGAAGGAAGATACACTTTCCTATATAAGAAATAATAAAGAGATTACATTTGAACAGAAGATAAGACTTGTAATTATGCTGAGTCTGCCTACGATTCTGGCACAGGTGTCATCAATTATAATGCAGTATATTGATGCGTCTATGGTTGGAAGACTGGGGGCAGGCTGTTCGGCTTCAATAGGTCTTGTATCGACAACGACATGGCTGCTTGGAAGCCTTGCTTCTGCACCATCACTTGGATTTTCAATTCAGGTGGCACAGCTTGTCGGGGCAAAGAAGTTTAACAGGGCAAGAAGAGTGTTCTTACAGTCATTTGGAATTGTTCTTCTTATATCAATTATTATTGGTGCTGCCGGAGCCATGATAAGCTGGGGACTTCCAGCATGGCTTGGTGGAGAAGAGTCGATACAGAAGGATGCGGCAATGTATTTTCTTATAACATCATTGTCTATGCCGGCATTAGGATTTAACCGTCTTGGTACGAGAATGCTGCAGAGCTGCGGTAATACGAGGACGCCGGGAATTCTTAATTCTATGAATTGTTTACTTGATGTTATATTCAATTTTATATTCATATTCAGATGGCGTGGTTTTGGCTTCGGTCTTGGAGTTATGGGTGCAGCACTCGGAACAACAGCGGCAGAGATTGTCACTACAATTATTATGTTTTATGTTCTGATGTTCAGAACACCTATGCTATCAAAAGGTTACGGAACAGATTCTGATGAGAAGGCAGGTCTTGCGACAATAAAGAAGTCATTTGTTTTATCGCTTCCTGTTACATTTGAAAATGTAGTTATGTTCGGGGCGATGATTACAATTACAAGAATTGTTGCACCATTAGGAGTTGTGGCTGTGGCTGCCAACTCATTTGCAATAACTGCAGAAAGCCTGTGCTATATGCCTGCTTATGGAATTGAGGAGGCTGCAACAGCACTTGTTGGACAGAGTATCGGTGCAGGCAGAGGAAAGCTTGCGTTGTCTTTTGGAAGAATTTCAGTTGCCTTCGGAATGGGAATAATGGCATTCACCGGACTTCTGATGTTTATATTTGCACCATTTATGATTGGAATTCTTACACCTGATCCGGCAGTAAGAGAGCTTGGTGTAACTATACTTAGAATTGAAGCATTTGCAGAGCCACTGTATGGCGCATCAATTGTAGTAACTGGTGTGCTTCGTGGGGCAGGAGATACTCTTGTTTCAAGCCTTATGAATTTCTTCAGCCTGTGGGCTATTCGTGTCGTCCTTTCATTCCTGCTTGTCGGCAGATATGGACTTGTTGGTGTGTGGATTGCGATGGCTGCAGAGCTTTGCTTCAGGGGCGCAATATTCCTTGTGCGCATGGAGCGGAAGAAGTGGCTGAAGAAGGTGTGAAAATAGAGTTGTTATTACTTGCATAAATAAAATATGCATGATATAATTCAATTGAAAAAGGTGCTGCCGTGAAGCAAGACGGCTGCTCTGAAATAATGGTTTACAAAAAGTAATCGTCATTCCAGTGCCAATGGGACGATTACTTTTTTGCTTTATGTATGTCTTTTCCGAGAAGATATTTATATATAATTAAATAAAATATATTTTTAAAATATTAAGACAAATTAAAATAACAGACACATATAGATGTATGTGGGGTGCCCATCAATGAAAACTATATGTGTCTGTTATTCTATTTAAATATCATTAACCAAGATACTTAGCAAGTACATCAACCTTGTCAAGCTTCTCCCAAGGGAGATTAAGATCTGTGCGTCCAAAGTGACCATAAGCAGCTGTCTGCTTATAGATAGGTCTTCTTAAGTCGAGCATCTTAATGATTCCGTTAGGTCTTAAATCGAAGTTCTCACGGATGATTTCAACGATTTTTTCTTCATCAAGCTTTCCTGTACCAAATGTATCAACCATGATAGATGTTGGTCTTGCGACACCGATTGCATATGAAAGCTGGATTTCACATCTGTCAGCAAGTCCGGCAGCAACAATATTCTTTGCAACATATCTTGCAGCGTATGCAGCAGAACGGTCAACCTTAGTGCAGTCTTTACCAGAGAAAGCACCACCACCATGTCTTGCGGCACCACCGTAAGTATCAACGATAATCTTACGACCAGTAAGACCTGAATCTCCGTTAGGACCGCCAATTACAAAACGGCCTGTAGGATTGATGTATATCTTAGTATCAGCGTCAATCATAGCTGGGTCAACGATAGCGTCAATAACATATTTCTTAATATCCTCATGAATCTGTTCCTGAGATACTTCTGGAGCATGCTGTGATGAAACAACGATAGCATCAAGTCTTATTGGCTTTTTGTTTTCATCGTATTCAACTGTTACCTGAGTCTTTCCGTCTGGTCTTAAGTAAGAAAGAGTTCCATCCTTGCGAACCTTTGTAAGCTGCTTAGAAAGCTTCTGTGCAAGTGCAGAAGAGTAAGGCATGAATTCAGGAGTTTCGTTAGTTGCGTAACCAAACATCATACCCTGGTCGCCGGCGCCACCCTCTGAATCATCAATTTCGCCGTCTTTGGCTTCAAGAGCCTTATCAACACCCATAGCAATATCAGCTGACTGCTTGTCTAATGCAACCATAACAGCACAGGTATTACCATCAAATCCCTTATCAGAGCTGTCATAACCAATATCTGTAACTGTTTTTCTTACAATAGAAGGAATGTCTATGTTAGCCTTAGTTGTAACCTCGCCCATTACCATAATAAAACCTGTGTTAGTAAGAGTTTCGCAGGCTACTCTTGAGTATGGATCCTGCTCATAGAGAGCATCTAATACTGCATCTGAAATCTGGTCGCAGATCTTATCTGGATGTCCTTCTGTTACTGATTCTGAAGTAAATAATCTTTTTTCCATGTTATCTCCTTTTTGTTTTATCGTGAATATGTCTATCCCATACCTTATCGTGTCTATTCTCATCGCTACTCGCGCTCGTAGCTCAGACGCCAGAATTACATTGCTATCGCTACTCGCACAAAAAAAGGTCCCCGACAAGGGACCCGATAGACTGTATCGAAATCCTCTTATTGTTCGACTAATATCGCTCAGGTTGGCACCTTCCTCAAAAGGGGTTGCCGGGTTTCATAGATCCTATGTATCTCCACCGCTCTTAATAAGGGATATAAAATATTCAATTAATATTACCGCATAAGATACTACACAATATTTAAACATTCGTCAAGAGTAATTTGACATTTTCTATATGGAAATTTATAATTAATTCATATTTAGCGTACAGATGTAAAGCACAAGGGGAAGAGTGATGAGTGAAAAAATAATTTTTATATTTGATGCGAAAGAGGGAGACCAATTATCTGAAGATGTGAATACACCAGATGGAAAGATTCTTGTAAAAAAAGGTACAATACTTGATTATGATATAATTGCAAATATTTCTAATCATCATATTCTGGAAGTCAGGATATATGATAATGATGAATTAGAGGATAATCAATCAGGGATAGACTCCAAGAGAAATACAGAGAATGAAAAATATTTTGACAAAATCAGAAAGAGCAGACAGTTCAAGAAGTTTAAAAAGACTTACGATGAGAATATAATTGATATCAAGGATGGACTTAATGAGGTAGTAACCAATAATAGTCCTATTGATACTGATAAGCTGATTGAAGGAACACAGCAGATTCTTTCTGAGAATAATAACAGTTTACAGCTTTTTGATATGCTTCACAGCATGAGACAGTTTGATGACCTTACATATGTTCATTGCGTGAATGTAGCATTGATATCGTCTATTATTGGGCAGTGGCTTAAGTATAGTAAGGAAGATATAAGGATTCTTATTATATGTGGATTGTTGCATGATATCGGAAAGTTAATGATTCCTAATGAGATTCTTACAAAGCCGGGCAGACTTACAGAGGATGAATATAAAATCATGAAGCAGCATGTTAATCTTGGCTATGAGAAGTTAAAGAACCAGAATATTGATATGCGTATTAAGGAGGCATGCCTGCTCCATCATGAAAAATGTGATGGAACAGGATATCCATTTGGCTTGAAGAGCGAGAGTATTCCGGTTTCTGCAAAGATTATTGCGATAGCAGATGTATATGATGCCATGACTGCTGCCAGAGTGTATAGAGGTGCATTGTGTCCGTTTGAGGTTATAGAAACAATGCATTGTGATGCATTCACCAAGTTTGATCCTAAATATATTCTGCCATTTCTTAAAAATGTTGCATCATCATATATTCACAATGATGTAAGACTATCAGATGGAAGAACAGGAAAGGTTATACTTATTAATGATAATGCGTTAAGCCAGCCTGTTGTACAATGTGGTGACACGTTTGTTGACTTATCAAAGGAACATGGACTTAAAGTGTCATCAATATTGTAATATTTTAAATTATCTGGCACATGCGTGGAGGTATTTTTCTTTAGTAGCCATACCTCCGCGGATGTGTCTTTCTTGTTTATTGACATCAAGAACCTTTCTGGCTTCTTTGGCTAGTTCAGGATTGATTTCCATAAGTCGTGCAGTTACATCTTTATGTGCAGTGCTTTTGCTTACATTAAATACTTTGGCTGTCTGTCTTACAGTGGCTTTATGCTCAATTATGTAATATGCCAGCTGGGTGGCACGTTCTTCTATATAGTCTCGCATGTCGGGACTCCGGAAGTTTCATTTATACAATCTATGCCACGGATTGGGGTTTTATGTTAGAATGTGTTATGACTATGATAAGGAATCATTTACATTATATTTTTAATTTCTCCGCAAACATAAGAAGTACGCTGATTGAAAGCAGTGCACTTGAAATCCATATTGTGTGGATTCCGAACAGCATTGAAAGGTTTCCACCGATACCTGCGCCGATTGCAAAGAATAATATTATGCCAAAATAATATCCGGCTTTCTTAAGAGATGTTTTATTGCCAGTACGCACAAATACTGAAAGTGCGTCTGTACCGCTTCTTAAGTTACCGATGCACATGGTGCTTGCATAGGAATAGCCATTGACTTTTCTAAATGCCTGTACCTGCATAGCACATGAGAACGATACGATTATTGTTGCAAACATGTCCATTGAGTGGGGCATGAAGCCAACTGCAATTAAGATAATAATTTCAATAAGTAATATTGCCTGCCGCCAGTGAAGTCTGGTGGCATTTTTATATTTGCCCTGAATCCGCTCTGTTACGAATACGCCAAGACCAAATGCTAAGAATGGCAGAAGATATTTTAATCCCTGATACCATTCACCCATCATAAAATGTGTACTCATAAGAACCACATTACCGGTCTGTGCGTTGGAGAATACTTCATTTCTTGTAAAATATGTATATGCATCCTGAAGTCCACCGGACATGGCAAGGAATACGCAGTTTATGAAGGCTTCGGACATCTGTATATCCGGAAGCTTCTTAGCGAGGGCGTTGTGAAGCTTTGATGCCATAAATAACCTCCTTGTGTTTTATAACTTTGGTTGTTATAGCACAAGGAGGTTTTGTTGTAAAGGGTATATAAATATTAGATATGTTGCGAATTATTTTCCAAGTGCTGTCTTCTGTGGCACTTCTGTTTCTTTTTCGTAGCATGCAAATGCGCTGTCGACAAGTTCTTTATCTGGCTTCGGTGTAAACAGGCTGACTACAGGAACGATAATCATTCCGGCAAACATTGCAAATGCACCGCAGTTGATAGGTGACTGGAGCCATGTTGGGAAGCCTGCTCTGAAGAAGATGTTAGCAAGCATAAGTACTGAGCTGAATAAAAAGCATGCCCAGCATGATGCTTTGGAAACCTTCTTAGAGTAAAGCGAGAACATAAATGGTGCAAGGAATGAACCTGCAAGTGCACCCCAAGATATTCCCATAAGCTGTGCAATAAATGTTACAGAACTCTTGTACTGGATAAGTGCAAGTATTGCAGATATCGCAATGAATACAACAACAAGAATTCTTATGTATAATACCTGTTTCTTTTCACTCATATTCTTGATAAAGTTATCTTTTAAGAAGTCAATAGTAAGTGTTGAGCTAGAAGCTATTACAAGTGATGAAAGTGTAGACATTGAAGCTGACAACACGAGAATTACAACTAATGCAATAAGCGCAGGACTTAAATTAGAAAGCATTGTTGGTATTATTGAGTCGAAGCCGTTAGCCTTGACATCTATCTGGTCAGAGAATAATCTTCCGAAACCTCCGAGAAAATAGCATCCGCCTGAAACTATAAGCGCAAATATTGTTGAGATTACAGTACCCTTCTGTATAGAAGCTTCATTATCAATGGCATAGAATTTCTGAACCATCTGAGGAAGTCCCCATGTTCCAAGTGATGTAAGGATTACAACGCATAAAAGGTTGAATGGGTCAGGTCCGAAAAATGAAGCAAATATACCGGGAGTATCGCTTACTGCCGGGTCAGACACATTTGCAAGACCCTGCAGTGCAGACATGAAGCCGCCCTTAGAGTGGATTACGGCAGCAATAACTGCAACGATACCGAATAACATGATAATTCCCTGAATGAAATCATTGATTGCAGTAGCCATGTAACCGCCGGCAATTACATAGATTGCGGTAAGAGTTGCCATGATTATGATACAGACGCTGTAATCAATGTTGAAAGCCATACCGAAAAGTCTTGAAAGTCCATTGTAAAGTGAAGCTGTGTATGGAATCAGAAAAATGAATATTATAACAGAAGCACCGATTTTTAATGGATTGCTTCCGAATCTTTTTCCAAAATACTGTGGCATGGTTGCTGAATCAAGGTGCTGACTCATAATTCTTGTTCTTCTGCCAAGTACAACCCATGCAAGAAGTGAACCTATAATTGCGTTGCCGATACCAGCCCAGGTTGCGGCAATGCCGTATTTCCAGCCAAACTGGCCTGCGTATCCAACGAATACAACAGCCGAGAAATAAGATGTTCCATATGCAAATGCGGTGAGCCACGGACCAACGCTTCTTCCACCGAGAACGAAACCATTAACATCAGTTGCATGCTTGCGGCAGTATAATCCAATGCCTATCAGCACCGCAAAGTAGATAATAAGAATAACCAGTTTTAACATAAAAACCCCCATATTAAATGTATTATAGCTTACTTCACGGGTTTAAAGCGTAACGCTTTAAATCAATAAAGTAAACATAAATGGATTGTAGCATATTGGGGAGGGATTGGCAAGGAGAAAATAAGGAGAGTAAATGTGAAGTATCTTATCGTCTGCCACCGCCGAAGCCACCATTCTGACCGCCCATGCCGCCCATGTTACCGCCGCCAAAGCCGCCAGTGCCAGAAGCTCCCATTGTTCCAGATTCCTGAGTCCAGTCTGCAATAGAGTCTGCCCCCCGGTAGAGTGTGTAGCTTGAGCCGGTTGTAAGAGTGTCAGAACATATCCAGCCGTTGCTAAATGAACCGTCAACAGTGAAGCTTATAACTTCGTTGCCAGAAGAATCTTTAAGTGAATAGCTTCCAGAACTGAATGATACGGAACCTAATACATAAGCATTAGCAGAGTTTACAGGTGTTTCGCATACACCACCGAGGGCAACGCATGTTCCACCGGTTATCGTTACGGTACCATCTACATCAATTGATCCTGATACATTTCCAGATGAACTGCCACCTTTAACTAATACAAATCCACCGGTCTGTACGTAATTTCCATTAGAATCAATACCATCAGTATCACCAGACGTAGTTGTGACATCTATATATCCACCAGTTACATTGACAATTGGAGAAGTCTTTCCATCACCTGTGCAGGCATTAATGCCATCATCAGTAGCGTATACATATATCTTGCCGCCATTTAAGTTGATAGTCATAGCCTCAAGTCCTTCATATGAAGTTACTACATTAATGTAACCGTCATTGACATCAAGCTGTTTGTCAGCGTGCATGCCGTCATCGCCAGAAGAAATTGTAATTGAACCGCCGTTGATAACAATAGTTCCTTTGCCGTCCTCACCGGTTTCAAGTACACCTGAGTCAGAGTTGGCATGGATACCATCATCTGTTGAACATATGTTAATTGTAAAGCCTGAAATATTTATTTCGCTTTCAGCTTTAATACCCTTAGTTGAGTAGGACTGTCCAGAAGAATTACCGGATTCATTAAAGTCACCAGGCATTCCTGGACGGTTGCCACCGGTCTTATTTCTATCAGAGCTGCCGTTCATATTGGGAGCGTTGCCGTTACTCATATCTGGAGCATTGCCGCTACCCATGTTGCCACCACCAAAGCCGCTAGGTGCGTTGGCAATAGTGTCAGAAGTTGCCACATAAGAAACAGTATTGGCAGAAGCAGACTTGTTAGCAGAGCTGTCCCGGCCAGAAGACGTGCCTGAAGAACTGCCTGACGAAGTAACTTCTTCACTATATTCAGAGTAAGTATCTGTATAAATGTTTAAGTTACCGTCACCTGATATATCTGCCCCGTAAGATGCGTCTATACCGTCACAGGCTGCATAAATATCAATGTTACCACTAGTGATTGTAACGATTCCCTTCTGGTTGCCCTTGTTAGAAATACTGCTGTTAGAAGTCTTGATGCCATCGCCTTTAGCGGAGATTGCAATTATATTTCCAGATTCAATATCAACGGCATCGTTGACTTTGACTGCGTTGTTCACAGCAGTAACTTTAACAATCACATTTTTAATAGAAAGGTCATCCTTGCTCTGGATACCATTATTGTAATTACCTGTTACAACTAAGGCTCCTTTGCCGACGAGTTTTAAATCGCATGTTGCATAGATTGCTGCGTTGCCAGCGTCATCAGAAGAATCTTCTGTAGCTTCGTTACGATTGTCAATTACTTCGTTAAATGAGTTCTCTTCTGATTTAATCTTGACTTCTGAAGCATTTTTAACGTATATAGGTGAACCACTTGAGCATGTGATAGATGTTCCGTTCAATACGATAGTAACCTCGTTCTCATTACCTGCGTCAACGATAAGCTGTCCTTCTGATAAAAGTCCTGTTACTGTATATTCACCAGCCTTTGTGATTGTGTATACAGAACCTGACTGTGTAACTCCATCTGATGTATCAGATGTCACAGTGAAATCACCTGTAATGGAGACTCTGTAATTCTCAGCATCATCTGCGTGTGTTACATCTGTGTCTTCTTTAGTAATGGCTGAAGTGATGGTAGTCTCACCGCCTGATGCAGTAGTAGTTGAAGTTGAATTTCTGGCACAGCCAGCAGTCATAAGACACATAGTAAGAATAACTGCGGCTACGCAATTCCTTTTGATTTTATTTAATTTAATCATAGTCATCTCTCCATTTCTTTAGTGTATGTTAATTGATTGTCTATAGTTTATTGGAGAAATTTGACTAAAATATGGTATGAGTGCGAATATTCTGTGTACTGATTAATCATGTGGAATATCGTTAAATCTGCCGTCAAGCTCTTCGGTTTTTACCACATTTATAAATGCGTGCTTGTCAATTGAGCGTATCAATGTGATAAGCTCACGTTTCGCTTCGGAGTTGATTACGGAGTATATGAGCGTGCGCTCTTTTTCCTCGTAGCAGCCGATTCCCTTGAAAAGCGTGGCGTCGTGGTTGGTTGTATTCTTTATGGCGTGATAGATTTCTTCGGATTTGTCAGAAATGATGAATAATGTCATCTTCTGGTAGCGTTTGTACATGAACTGGATTACCTGAGTGCTACAGAACTGGTATATTATTGAGTAGAGCGCGATTGACCAGCCAAACAGTCCGCCTGCGATGAGCAGAATCACAACATTACCAAGAAGAATATAGTTCCATGCGTCTATTCCTTTAACATGAGAAAAATAAATGCTTATGAAATCGGTTCCGCCTGTGGTAGTGCCGACATTGAGGCACAGGCTTATTGCAAATCCGTTGATAATGCCACCGAACACGCTTATAAGCAGGATATCTTCTGTAAAAATGTATGGAGGAAGGATATCAACAAGCACACTGGAAAGTATAATTACCACGATTGAGTAGATGGTAAACTTCTTACCGATGTAGCGGTATGCAATGTAGGCGGGGAAAATGTTAAGTGCCACATTGAATATTGTAAATGGGATGCTGATATAAAAAAAACGTAGTCCGATTGCCTGAAATAACAGGGAGACTCCTGAAAAGCCTCCTGGCAGCAGGTCTGCGACTTTGGCAAAGCATCTTAAATTCCATGCGTACAGCACGGAAGCAATTATAACTATAATGAATCTGAATACCTGATAAAACTTAGGATATTTAACTTCTAAAGATTTGAACATATATTAGCCTCCATATTTTGTGTTAAATATAATAAGCAAATAATAATTATTTGTGTGAGTTGTCGTAGGCAGCCTGAATATTGGCGGGGAGCTTGTCTGGAAGCATTGAATGTATTCCGTCCTCGTTGCCGTCCTTGATAGCCTGCTCGTAATAGAAGCACTTGAAAGTAAGCATATCAAGAGTTTCCTGCATCTTCTCCATCTCTTTCTCAACAGCAGCTTTCTGTCTCTCAAAAAGCTGTTTTCTGAGTTCGTAAGTTCTGCTGCCTTCCTGACACCATTCCATAAACTGCTTGATGTCGCGGATTTCAAGACCTGATTTTTTGAGACATTCAATAAGCTTAAGAGCAGCAATTTCAGTGTCAGAGAACTGTCTTATTCCAGAAGCACGCTGCATAAAAGGGAATAATCCTTCTTTATCATAATATCTTAATGTTGAAACGGGAAGATTAAACATTTCTGAAACCTGTCCTATTGTGTACATAACACACCTGCTTTCTGTAAGCTATGCTTACCTGATATTAGTTTTTTACAAATGTGATAATAAAATTCACAAAATGTTCACTGTTATTGGGTTGACCTAAAGTTAGGTTTACCTCTTATGCTTAAATAGTAGCACAGAGAGACTTAAAATACAATTTAAAGTTGATTTAAAGTGAATATGATAGTGTTTTTAATAAAGAGGTGATCATATGTATGTAATGCTAATGTATTTTTGTATTACTTTTTTTGGATTGATAATTATTATGATGGCAGTGGAAGGATGACATATTCTATGGAGGATAAATGTATGGAATGGAGACAGGAAAAAGACATGCCGGTATTTATGTATATTTTTCTTAATAAAATAGAGGATGCCGAGGAAGTAAGATGGACAGAGAAAGAGAAAAATGAGGGGTATAATACATATAAAAAGTTGTTAGAACTTACAGAGGGTGATTCATCCGATGTAATTAAAAAATGTCTCAGGATAATTAAAGAAACAAGACATATTGTAGAGTATGAGCTTTGGAATAAGATTGTATATTTTATGACTGATTATATTAATGGTGAGACTGTGTGGGGATAAGTGAAAAGTTGTCTGATAATTTTGTAATATTTGAAAAGAAAAACAATATACTTGTAATGTCTGATGGCATGTGATACAATGTCATTGGAAGACAAACATGTTCATATAATGAACGAAAACCCCACGAGTTGGTGGCTCGTGGGGTTTTCTATGCCGTTGTGGAAGGGTGGCTTAGTCCCCAGGCTGGCTACCTGTGATTATCTCTATCCAGCCATTTGCAGATATAGTATGAAACTATCTCAGCCATAATAGTGATAATTAGAGACATAAACATGTCCATATAATACGCCTCCTTTCTCTACCAGGTATAGGAGGGGTAGCACTAAAAATTATATCATAACAATATATAACAAACAAGTATATAAAAAATATAAATAATAATCATTGCTATGATTTATGATTTTATAACTAACATGTATTTTACAGGAATGACACATGGGGGTATGATACATTTATCAAGGGCAAAGGAGCCGGAAGTCTTTAGGGGATTCTGGCTCTTTTTTTGCATTAGCAAGTATTTGAAGGAGGAAATATATATGGAATACGAGATTTCTAATCGTTTATCAGGTGTTCATGGTTCGATGATAAGAGAACTTTTTAAGTTAGGAGCAAGCAAGGATATTATATCTTTTGGCGGTGGCAATCCGTCAGCAGAGACATTCCCATGCAAGGAAATAGAAGAGATAGCAGCGAAGGGTCTTGGCGAGAATCCTGTTTCTTTATTACAGTATGGACTGAGTGAAGGTTATACACCTCTGCGTGATACTATGAAGAAATATCTTGAGAAGAAGGAAGGCTTTGATTTCGAGAATAATGAGCTTTTCATAGTGTCAGGCGGACAGCAGTGTGCGGACCTTACAACTAAGGCACTTGTTAATGAAGGAGACGTTGTGCTTACTGAAGAGCCTGCATTTGTAGGCTGCCTTAATACATTCCGTTCTTACGGTGCAAAGCTTGTAGGAATCCCAATGGAGCAGGACGGAATGAATATAAATGCGCTTGAGGAGGCTTTAAAGGCTAATCCTGATGCAAAGCTTTTATACACAATTCCATCTTTTCAGAATCCTACAGGAATTACAACTTCTCTTGAGAAGAGAAAAAAAGTATATGAGCTTTGCTGCAAATATGATATCGCAATATTAGAGGACAATCCTTATGGTGAATTAAGATTTGCAGGTGAAAATGTGCCAACTATCAAGTCGATGGATACAGAGGGCAGGGTTATATATGCAGGAAGCTTCTCAAAGGTAATGGCACCTGCATTCCGTCTTGGTTTTCTTGTGTTTAACAAGTCGCTCACAGGACCGCTTACAGTTGCAAAACAGTGCACAGATGTACATTCAACTGTCCTTTTCCAGTACATTTGTAATGAATATATTAATAACTATGATTTCGACAAACATCTTGAGGATTCAAGAAAGGTGTATGAGCACAAATGTAATCTCATGATGGAGTGCATGAAGAAGGAATTCCATCCTTCAGTAACCTTCGGTCACCCTGAGGGCGGACTTTTCGTAATGGCATTCCTGCCAGAGGGAATGGATTCTGCACCATTTGTAAGGGAGGCTATTAACAGAGGTGTTCTCTCAGTTCCGGGAGCAGCGTTCTTAGCAGATGAGAGCCAGAAGTCTAATGGATTCAGACTTAATTATTCGACACCTTCTGATGAGCAGATTGTTAAGGGAATCGAAATTCTTGGAAAACTTACATATGAGTGGATTAAGTAGGAGGAGTGAAAAGTTATGAAGATAGCAGCATTCAGCGTTCGTCAAGATGAAAAACAGTATTTTGATACATTTGCAAATGTATACAAGGTGGAATTACAGATTAATAGGAGCGGATTTACAGCAGATGATATAGAAAGTGTCAAAGGCTGTGAGGCTATGTCGGTGTGCGATGGCATGTGTGACTTGTCAGCACCTGTTCTTGAAAAGCTTGCAGCAGAGGGTGTAAAGTACATCGGTTTCAGGACAATCGGATATAACAGTGTTGACCTTGAGGCAGCAAAGCGCCTTGGAATCCGTGTTGCACACAGCGGATATTCGCCATATTCAGTTGCCAATTATACAGTAATGCTTATGCTTATGTGTATCCGCAAGGCTTTGTATGTAATGATGCGTTCACACACAGCAGATTATTCACTTGGTCCTATATGTGGACGTGAAATGCAGAATATGACAGTAGGTATTATCGGAACAGGAAGAATTGGAAAGGCAGTAATTAAGAATCTTTCAGGATTTGGATGTAAGATTATTGCGTATGACCCATATCCGGCAAAAGACCTTGAAAATGTTGAGTATGTAACTCTTGATGAATTGTATGCCAGAGCAGATATTATCTCGCTTCATACTTTCTTAAGTGATGAGACATATCATATGATTAATAAGGATTCAATTGCAAAAATGAAGGATGGCGTTATCCTTATAAATGCGGCAAGAGGCGCGCTTGTTGATACAAAGGATCTGATTGAGGCTGTTGAGAGTGGCAAGATTGGTTCAGTTGGAACTGACTGCTGCGAGGGTGAGGATGAATTTATCCGTACAGACCGTAAGTATGATGACCTTGTTGTTAATCACGATTACATCATACTTAAGTCTTTTCAGAATACTATTGTCACACCTCATGTTGCATTTTTCACAGATCAGGCTGTGTCTGACATGGTTGAGTCTTCAGTTAAGAGTGTTGTGCAGTTTGCAGCCGGTGAAGACACACCATTAGAGGTGCATTAATTATTCAAATTTTTGAAATATTCTTCAAGCTGGTGCTCGAAGATTCGCTGATTTTCTGAGCAGAATGAGCCAAGCGGCTGATAATAAATGCTTCTGAAATGTGGACAGTCATCTATATGCAGCAGGCTTATGTTTTCAGGAAGGCTGCTGCTTGTCCATGTTACAGAGGCAACAAATGATACTCCAAGACCGAGACTTATGAGTTTGCCCTGTAATATGTAATCATTGCATGAGTAGGCTATCTGAGGAGTTTTCTTACATTTACTGAATATTGAATTGAACACTCCGGCATAAGATGGAGTATCTGCAAGGTCAATGAATTTCTCATTCATCATCTGTTCTACTGATATGTGTCCGGTATGGGCAAGTGGATGTGATGATGAAACGGCAAGGCAGATTTCTTCTGTCATAAGAAGATGTGCATTGTCTGGAATATCATAAGCTGATGAGACAGAGTCAATCAGCAGGTCACACCCTTTTGGTTCAGAAGATATTGAAAAGCTGACATGAGGGTGCTCATGGATAAAATCTTTAAGTACATTGCTGACAAGAACTGCACTTGAGCGGAGACAGAGCCTTATGTCGCCTGCATCGCCAAGACTTTCACTGACAGCACGCGTAGCATCTTCTGAAAGAGCCAGTATTCTGTCTGCATATTCAAGCAGAATTTCTCCCTGACGGGTACATTCGAGCCCTTTTTTATTACGGATAAAAAGCTGTGCGCCAAATTCTTCTTCAAGCTTATGGATTGTCTTGCTTAATGCCGGCTGTGCTATGCACAGTTCACTGGCAGCACGGGTCATATTCTTGTGTCTGGCGGCAGCCTGAAACTGCCTGAGCTGATATAATTCCATGTTCGCACCTCTCTTGTATGTAGTATTTTATAAAAATTACAATTAACATAATATAGAAATCAGGATATTTACGATTATGATAACACAAATATTATTAACGCAGACATTTATAATGTTTATTCTTATGATTCTGGGACTGATTCTGTCTAAAACAGGTCTGCTTACAGAACATGGCAGTAAGGATATGGCCAATATTCTGCTGTATGCGGTTATTCCGTGTGTAATTATAAGAAGCTATATAACAGATTTCACGATGGAGAAGCTGTATGGACTTCTTATGTCGGCGGTACTGGCTGTAGCTGCATTTGCAGTGGCGATAGCTGTATCATATATAATATACGGCATGCGAAAGCCAATAGACAACTTTGGAACGGCTTTCTGTAACGCAGGATTTATCGGAATTCCACTTGTAACTGCGGTATTTGGAAATGAAGCGGCATTCTATGTTGCATCATTTGCAAGTATTCTTAATCTGTTGCAGTGGACATATGGAATTGTGATAATAACCCGCCGCAAGGATATGATAAATATAAAAAAGGTATTCGTCAATCCTGTGACAATATCACTTGTTATAGGACTGTTTCTTTTTATTACGGGAATTAAACTGCCAGGTGTAATAAACAGCACGATGGCTGGAGTTGCGGCACTTAATACACCTGCAGCCATGATAGTACTGGGATATTATCTGTCATGTGTCAGGATCCGTGACTTACTGCTTAATCCGTCCCTGTATCTGGCATCGTTTGTCAGGCTTATAATAATTCCGCTGCTTACACTGCTTGTGCTTTATATTATACCGGCGGGACACGGTCAGATTGGAATGATTACACTGATTGCTGCGGCAACACCGGTTGGAACGAGTACGGCAATATTTGCACAGAAATTCGGGCAGGATTATGAGCGGGCAGTATGTATGGTCTGCCTGTCAACGCTGTTTTCAATTATTACAATGCCAGTTGTGATGTATCTGGCACAGATGTGGATTATGTAGTTTAACTATTATTTCTGGTTATGGTTTTATAACCAACATGTATTTTACAGGAATAACACAATGGTATATTATACAGACATCAAAGGCAAAGGAGCCATGACCCGGAAGGGGTAATGGTTTCTTTGCCTTTTTTGCGTATAAGATATCTTTGCAGGAAAATGTATAGCGAATACGGCTATTCATAATATGAGGAAGAAAGGAACTAAAGCTATGGGAAATAACGGAATTGAATTGGAAAGAGATGGCTTTAAGAGCCGTACAGGTTTTATTCTTGCCTGTATCGGTTCGGCAGTAGGAATGGGAAATATATGGCGTTTTCCATATATGGTATCTGCATGGGGTGGTATGACATTTTTAATACCTTATGTATTATTTGTAATATTGATAGGTTCAACAGGTGTTATCGAGGAGATGGCACTTGGCCGTGCGACTAAGGGCGGACCTATTAAAGCATTTGGCGACTGTATGCAGATGCGTACAGGAAAGAGAAAAGCAGGTGAGGCAATTGGTTTTATTCCTGTGCTTGGCTCACTGGCTCTGGCAATGGGCTATACTGTAGTTGTTGGCTGGATATTCAAATATACTTATCTTGCATTTTCTGGAAAGCTTTCAGCAATGGGCAATGATATGTCAGCTATTGGTGGTATGTTTGGAAGTACAGCAAGCACATTTGGAAATAATATGTGGCTTATAATCGCAATGGTTGTAACTGCTGTTATTATGGCACTTGGTATTGCAGGCGGAATTGAGAAAGCAAACAAGGTCATGATGCCTTTGCTTTTCATCATGTTTGTAGGTCTTGGAATATACATTTTCACACTTCCAGGTTCAAGTGCAGGTTATAAATACATATTTACACTTAACCCTAAGGAACTTCTTGATATAAAGCTCTGGATATATGCATTTGGTCAGGCGTTCTTCTCACTGTCTATCGCAGGTAACGGAACTGTTATCTATGGTTCATATCTTAGTGATAAGGAAAATATTGTTTCTTCTGCAAGAAATGTTGCAGTATTTGATACTATTGCTGCTTTATTAGCTGCATTTGTTATTATTCCTGGTATGGCAGCAGGCGGTGCCGAGTTATCATCAGGTGGTCCCGGACTGATGTTTATCTATCTTGTAAATGTATTTAATGGTATGCCGGGTGGCAAGATTGTAGGAATTGTATTCTATGTATGTGTTCTGTTTGCAGGTATGAGCTCACTTGTTAATCTGTATGAAGCTCCGGTTGCAACTATTCAGGAGAAGCTTAAGCTTAACCGTGTTGCATCTGTTGGAATTATCGCAGTGGCTGGCTGTGTTGTGTCACTTGTAATACAGGGTATTGTATCAGGCTGGATGGACGCAGTATCTATCTATATCTGCCCACTTGGCGCAATGCTCGCAGCAATTATGTTCTTCTGGGTTGAAGGAAAGAAGTTTGCTGTTGATGCTGTTAATGCAGGTGCAGATAAGCCTATTGGAAAGTGGTTTGTACCACTTGGCAAATATGTCCTTGTTCCACTTGCACTTGTTGCACTTATTGCAGGTGCTTTACTTGGTGGAATTGGCTGATGGAGGATTGGACTGGTTGATTGAGACTGGCGGATTGCTTTGCAATCCGCCTTTTTTGCGTGGTGGGGAGCGGGAGCGTGGCGGAATTGACCTTGAGGCGGAGGGGAGGCACGCGGAAGTCCAAAAGGAGTGAGAAAGAGTGGAGGATTGGACTTTGAAGCGGAGGAGAGGCAGGAGGAAGTCCAAAAGGAGTGAGAAAGAGCGGAGGATTGGACTTTGAAGTGGAGAGGCAGGAGGAAGTCCAAAAGGAGCGAGAAATAGCGGCGGATTGGACCTTGAGGCAGAGGAGAGGCACGAGGAAGTCCAAAAAGAGCGAGAAAGAGCTGAGGATTGGACCTTGAGGCAGAGGAGAGGCAGGAGAAAGTCCAAAAAGAGCGAGAAGGAGAGGAGGATTGGACCTTGAAGCGGAGGAGAGGCACGAGGAAGTCCAAAAGGAGCGAGAAAGGGCTGTGGATTGGACTTTGAGGCGGAGGGGAGGCACGAGGAAGTCCAAAAGGAGCGAGAAATAGCGGAGGATTAGACCTTGAGGCAGAGGAGAGGCAGGAGGAAGTCCAAAAGGAGCGAGAAATAGCGGAGGATTGGACCTTGAGGCAGAGGGGAGGCAGGAGAAAGTCCAAAAGGGGTGAGAAATAGCGGAGGATTGGACCTTGAAGCGGAGGGGAGGCACGCGGAAGTCCAAAACGCAAGTCGGTGCACAAGAGCGTAAGACCAGACATCACATGACCAGACATCACATTTGTGCAAAAATTTATATAAAATCCCATAAACCGCTTGTCCTAAAGCTAACTTCAAGTCGTATCATACAGGTATCAAATAATTTACATTTTTATGAAAGAAGAGGTGTTATTATCATGAAATTTATGGATAAGGATGATTTTGAAAAGCAGAATGTCTTCGGAACAGGTCAGGCAAATACAGCATATGCTAAGTATTTTATTGGTGATTCTTTCCTGAATCCGCTGACAGATCCTAAGTGCGGGCTTTTTCTTGCAAATGTGACTTTTGAGCCGGGATGCCGTAATAACTGGCATATCCATCATGCAACAAAGGGCGGCGGACAGATGCTTATATGTACAGCTGGAGAGGGCTGGTATCAGGAAGAGGGCAAGGAGCCTGTAAGCCTTGTGCCGGGAACTGTAATCGCAATTCCACCAGAAGTTAAGCACTGGCATGGAGCTAAGAAGGACAGCTGGTTTTCACATATTGCTGCAGAGATTCCGGGCGAGAATACAAGTAATGAATGGTGTGAGCCTGTAACTGATGAAGAATATAACAGATTAGGATAATGTCTTATATGGCAGGAATGGAGGATTACAATGGCTAAGGAAGTATGGAAAGAAGATTAATTGAAAGGTTTAGGTAAGAACTGATGAGTGTTTTGAGCAAAAATTATACATTGAACAACGGTGTGGAGATACCAAAGCTTGGACTTGGAACATGGTTTATTGATGATGCGGACGCGGCAGATGCAGTTAGGGCTGCTGTTGCAACGGGCTACCGTCATATTGATACAGCGCAGGCTTACGGTAATGAGCGCGGTGTCGGTGAAGGTGTCAGAACCTGTGGTGTGCCGAGAGAGCAGCTTTTTGTCGTATCGAAGGTCGCTGCGGAGCATAAGACCAATGAGTCGGCAGCCAAGAGTATTGATGAGACTTTGGAAAAAATGGGTCTGGATTATCTGGTCATGATGATCATTCATTCGCCACAGCCCCTTTTCACAACAAAAAAAGGTCAATTCACAACATTCCAGATAGATATTGCAAGAACTTATCCGATATAATAGCTATAAATATATGTAAGCAAGGAAGTGACAATATGCAAATAGCTATCTGTGATGATGAAGTATCTATGGTTCAGATACTGGAGAAAAAGATAAAAAAGTTATTGCCAGATGCGGTTATAGATAAATATTTATCGGGTGATGAACTGATTGCAAGTGGCATTAAGCCGGATATTCTTTTTCTGGATATTCAGATGCCGGGAATGGATGGGATGGAAACGGCAAAGGTGCTTCGTCAGGACAATGAGGATATGATACTCGTTTTTGTGACAGCAGCAGAGGCGTATGTTTTTCAGGCATTTGATGTCGGAGCATTTCATTATCTGGTTAAGCCATTTTCCGATGAGAAATTTAAAGAGGTTGTGACAAAGGCAGTTCATAACATAAAAAGAAGTTCCAGACTTGAAAAAGACGAAAAATATATCATGGTACAGACAGCCGGAAGTCATATAAAAATTTTTCTGCGTGATATTGTGTATGCCGAGGTGTATAACCGGAAAGTTATTATCCATACACGAAGTACGGATATTGAATACTATGGTAAATTACAGGAATTAAGTGATATGGCAGGAACAGATTTTTTCCGAACACACAGAGCCTATCTTGTACATTTTAAATATGTAGAAAAATATGATGCAACTTGTGTAACTATGAAAAATGGAACTGCATTGATTGCAAAAAAGAATTATCCAGAGTTTGTGAAGCAATATCTGAAGTATAACCAGAGGAAAGGAAATGAAGTCAGATGAGTTTAGTGGAAAGATGTTGGATGATCACATCGAAGTTTTCTGTTATTGCAATTTTGATTATTACAGGAATCTGTTTTGGTGTTTTTGTATATCCATATATGAAAAAGAAAAGGGAAGCTGCTCTGGTCAGTATTGTTTATATTGGAATTATGTCTGTGCTGTATCTGATACCGCAGCAGATTGGCAATTTTTCTGCATATATGCTGGGAGTTGTGGCTGCATTTCTTGTGATGTATGTACAGGACAGAAGAAACATTTATCAGAAAATATTTCTTGCAGTGACATTTTTTTCTATCCGTTGGCTTGCGGTTGCAATGGCAGGCAGAATGGATGATTTTATCACAAAAGCTCTGGTTTTTGGAAATACGATTGCAGGAAGACAATGGCTGCAATATGTACTTTATGCTGGAACGAGAATTCTGGATATTGTGCTTTGTATCGTTTTCCTTGCAGTTGCAATCGGTCTGATCAATAAAGCATATGTATACAAAAATGATGAAATGAGCGTTAAAGAGCTGGTAATGCTTATCATTCCTTCTCTTGTGGGAGTTACAGGATATGGCATTCTGCAATATTATCTGAATATTTATGAAAAAGATACAGGAAAGAGCCTTACAGATACCTATGGATTTTATGGAGCTTTAAGCTTTGTGCATTATTTTATCTCTATCATAGCAATTCTTGTTATGACTACGATGTTTCAAAACTGGAAGGTGGCACAGGAAGAACAGACAGGGCAGGAGTTGGTATTAAATCAGGTCAGTGACATGAAAAAGCATATCGGGGAAGTGGAAAAGCTGTATCAGGATATCCGCAGCCTGCGTCATGACATGGGGAATCATATACAGATGCTGGAACATCTTGTGGCAGAGAATCATATGGATGATGCAGCAGAATATATGGAGCATTTGAAAAAGGAGTGGAATGAAATATCTCCCGAGATAAAAACGGGGAGTCCTGTCATTGATGTGATTCTGATGGAAAAGTTAAGAGAAGCAAAGGAAAAGCAGATTCGTTTTATATCAGATTTTCATTATCCGGGGGATACGAAATTAAATGCATTTGATTTAAGTGTGATCTTAAACAATGCACTGGATAATTGCATGGAAAATGTAAGTGGAGAAAATCCTTATATCTGTATCTCTTCTTTTCGGAAAAACAGTATTTTTATGATAACCATAAAGAACAGATATGAGGGAGAGTTAAATTATAAGGACAGTGATCTGCCGGAAACAACGAAATCCGGGAAGGAGCATGGAATTGGACTGCATAATATCCGAAGGGTTGCAAGGATGTATATGGGAGATATATCTTTAGAGCAGGAGAATCAGGAAGTGGTTCTAAGTATTATGTTACAGGTAGAATAAGGACAAAAAGCACCTTCGAGGTGTTTTTTATTTGCTTCACAACAAAAAAAGGGCGGTTCACAACATCGCTGTTTATTGTAAAGAAAGATATGCCGAAAGAATCAGTAAAGAGAAATCATGTTGTACAGATTTTTAAGGAAACGGATTTCAGAATTTAAGCTCAAGGAGGACAATACAATGAGAATCAATGGATTTAGTGGGACAAATACGCAGACAGGAACAATGGGAATGACACAGGGGAATGATTCTGTAAGTAAAAATATTCAGAATCAGATTGCAAATGCACAGCAGAAGCTACAGGATTTATCATCGAATGAAGAAATGTCATTAGAGGATAAGATGAAAAAGCGTCAGGAGATACAGCAGGAGATTAACAATCTCAATCAGCAGTTAAGACAGCACCAGATCGAGCAGAGAAAGGAACAGCAGAGTAAAAATTCGTCATCTATGGATGATATGGTGGCTGGAACAAGTAGCACTTCTAAAAAGAAAGACACCGGATTGTCACAGGCAAGTATGCAGGCGATGATCTCCGCAGATTCTTCCATGAAACAGGCAAAGGTGCAGGGAAGTATGGCAACACAGATACAGGGACGTGCCAGTGTGCTTGAATCTGAAATCAAACAGGATGCCGGAAAAGGAAATACTGAGAAGAAGGAAGAAGAACTGGCAGAGCTGCAGGCAAAGGCACAGTCTGCGACAGCAGCACAGATGTCTACACTTGCAGATGCAAATAAATCAGTAGAAGAAGCTGCAAAAGCAGAGAACAGCAATACAGAAGACACTGCAACAAAGAACAATACTGATAAATCCGAGAAAACACAGGAATCTGCGGGGGCTGCGGCAGAGGAGACAGACAGCGTAAAGAATACGGATATCAAAGGGGAAACACAAGTGACAGTAGAAACACCGACTCTGGAAAATGCACAGAATGCAACACAGCAGGCAGTGTATACACCGATTGATATTCGTTTATAGTTGGTAAAGGAGAATGGTATTATGTCAGAGATTAAGAGTTTTAGTGATTACACAAGTAAATATAACAGCAATGTAGATTATTCCGCATTATTTGGAGGAACTTCCGACAGTTCATCCGTAGGAAACACCAATATGCTTTCTGATTATGCTGCGATTAAAAACGGAAGCTATGGAAAACTTATGAAAGCATATTATGCAAAGCAGGATGCAGAAAAATTATCGGGGAAAGGCGATACTTCACAGAAGCTTACACTGATGAAAACAAGTGCGGATTCCCTGAAAAAATCAGCAGATGCACTAAACGATGCGTCACTCTGGGAAAAAAAGAAAATAAAAAAGAAGGATGAAAAGACCGGGGAAGAAACAGAGGTAGAGGATTATGACTGGGATGCAATTACCAAAAAAGTGAAATCTTTTATTGATGATTATAATGATGTTGTTAAGGAGGCAGGAGAATCCAATACAAAAGATGTCCTTAGAAATGCTTCATGGATGACAGGCATGACAGACAAAACCAGTCATTTACTTTCTAAAATAGGTATTACCATAGGAAAGGGGAATAAGCTGGAGCTGGATGAAGATGAATTGAAGAAAGCAGATATCAGTTCATTGAAAACGATTTTTACAGGTTACAATTCCTTTGCAGGCAAAACAGCCCAGAAAGCAGCTGGTATATCAAATGCTGCAAACCGGGCAAGTGCAACGTATACAAACAATGGTACATATTCTAAAACGGATTCCTCTCTAACGTCACGTAAGATAGATAAGGAAGTATAGTATGTTAAGCCTAAATGACAAGAAGAAAAATCTTTTGTATTAATTTGTCGGGAAGGAGGAACCAGATGAGTTTTACAGTCAATTTATCCGGTGGAGGTTTATTGATAAATAGATTTAATAGTTCTAATATGTTGAAAAGTACACAGGAAAAATTGCAGCGACAGCAGGAACGGGATAATAAGGTGGCTTTTTTTGAAGCACAAAAAGAAAATCTGAAAAACCGAAAGGCTGACACTTTGGAAGAAATCTCTGAAAAGCTGGAAATGTTTCATAATTATGAGAATGAAATTGCGGCAGCAAATCAGGAGTATAATAATTCGCAGATGTTTCATGTCATGGACGAGGCAGAAGAACATGGCGAAAAGATTGCGGAAGCTGCTGAGAGGAATAAGCCTAAAACAGAAGAAGAACGAAAGGAAGAAATGGTGGATGAAGCTCTTGGAACAGAGGAAAACAAGGGCATGATGTCTGAAATCATGGACGAACTTTCGGAGACAACCGAAGAAATGACAGAGCAGATGACGGAAAAAACTATGGAGAATATGGAAGAACTTCCAGACGAGGTTTTGCAGGAGCAGCTTGTTACAGATAGTTTAGAGGCAGCAGAAATGGTACAAACAGAGACAATTAAAAGGTATGTGCCGATTGATATTAGAGTCTAATGGTATTTATCTGGGAAGGAAACAGCTATGAAGATTTACAATAATACAAATATTACATATTCTGCAATCGAACATAACAGCAGGAAAAATACGAAGCAAAATTTTCCAGCAGATTTAGAAAAGAAAATGACACAGTATACAGATACAGTATCTATTTCTAAAACGGGGCAGGAGAGATTTAGGTATTTATCTTCTGTCAGCTCTATGGATTATCAGAACCGTTTTGAGAGGGAAGTGACGGATATATTTGTCAAAGAAGATACAGAGAGTGTAAAGTCCGATTCCTTTGAACATCATGTAAACAGAATGGCGACAGCATATAACAAAATGAAAAACAGCATTGAAGAAAAATATGCGGAACAAGATTATGAGCTGGAGTATTATGTGACAGAATCGGGCAAAATTGAGGAATTGACCAAAGAAAAAGAACTGGATATGCTGAATCAGGCATATGAAAACCACAGTAATTTTATGGCAACTTCCACAGAAATCTGGTCAGAATTACAGGATTTTACACCATCGGTAGTTTACCATAAAGAAAGTGAACAGACAGCAAATGAACAGAACATAGGTGAGAACCAGGAAAATACTGCAAAATCTAAAGAAAAGGGGGTTATCAAAAATTCGGCATATCAGGCATTTTTATCCGCCATCCAGTCGGATAACCAGAAATTATCGCAGCAGTATTTGGGTGATTGGAAAGATTTAAGGCTAAATCTGAATGTATCAGATGGTAATCGGAAAATGCTTAATGGTATTTGGGATTATTATGCTAATAAAAGGTAATGAAAGCTTTGTAATACGAAAGGAGATGTTAGTATGGCAGTTACAGGTGTAAACAATTACTCTAATATTTACACAAATGCTTATACCGGTAATATACGGAAAAATAATGCTAAGGAAACCACAGAAAAGCAGGTTGTGGAGCAAACAGAAGATGTAAAGACAGGGATAACCCGAAAAACTGCAGCGGATGAACTTTCCTATCTTTCTAAAAAATTTGACAGTGATGCGGTGTGGATACGGTATCAGTGTTAAAAGTCGAGGTGGCAAATCATCAACAATATGTTGAGATGATTTGCCGCCTTTTTGAAGTCTATACGTTTCTCCCTTTTATACCGATACATCAATAGAATTACGAACGAGTCTGTTACCATTTTGGACAAGTGTAGCTTCTATGGATTCTCTTGTGACATTATCAAGAATGCCTGTATCAAATGCTTGTCCGGGCTTCAAATTTGGATTGACTGATTTTACGGCTGCGTACATAGCAGCTCTGTACTGTCCTTCATATTGTTCTAAAGTCCATGTACCACTTAAACGATTACAGTAACATCCATACCTGTAACACCATTTGCATTCAGTAAATCTCCGTCCGAATAAAACTGCTAATATTCATTGACATATAAAAGCCTCCCTGCAAATAAATTCAAAACCTGTTTAGAATGTGCGTATAATCATAAAAATTAGAACTAACATATATGCGCATAATCTGGAGGAACCATGATATTAAAAAGAAAAATATATAAAAAACTACTGGAATGGAAAAATGAATGTCAGGGGAAAAAGCTTTACTGATAGAAGGCGCCAGACGTATTGGAAAGTCTACCATCTGAGAAGAATTTGGAAAAAACGAATACGAAAGTTATATTATTCATCCAAGAAATTTAATTGTAAAAGATGGAATTATATGCATTCCCCCATATATGACGATGAATATATAAAAATCTGACATACACACTTGATTTTAAAATAATTGTTATTATGATATTATAAAGAAATGCCAAAAACAAAGGAGAGGTGTATGTATCACAAGAAATTAGAATCAGATATCAGATGTCCATTGGAATACGGCCTGGAAGTATTTGGAGGCAAATGGAAATCAAGAGTTATATGTGTTCTGGCGGATAAGAAGATATTAAGATATAGTGAGTTAAGGGCAGAACTGGTGAATATTACAGATGCAGTTCTTTCAACAACATTAAAGGCACTGATTGCGGATGATATTGTATCAAGGAAATCATATGATGAGATTCCGCCAAGAGTTGAATATTCACTTACGGAAAAGGGCTTATCTGTAATGCCGATATTGCAAAGTATATGCGACTGGTCATGTGCATTTTACAAGAAAGAAACTGACAAAGAATCGAGCCAGTGCATGAAGTGCGACCATAAGTAATGGATGAAGGGAAGGTTATTGTGTGAAAAAAATAACCTTCCTTTTCAAATTAACATATATTGTGTAAAATGTTACATGGAACTGCCTAGCGGTATACTGGCAAGCAGCAATACGACATACGCAATATGCAGAAATGGAGCGGGAATTGAGCAGATTAACAATTATTACTAAGGATAAGGCTCAGGTTACAATGGAGTCTTTATATCAGGATTTAGAGAGAAGAATAGTAGCAAGTCCACCGGGATTGTGTACTATTGACCTTACGAGGTCATTTATAAAAATGTGTCTTGCACAGTCATGTGGCAAATGTGTCCCATGCCGTGTGGGACTTAGACAGCTTGCGAGACTTTTTGATGATGTGCTTGATGGTAACGCAACAGAGGAAACTCTTGATGTTATCAGGCTCACAGCAGAGGGAATCTATTATTCGGCCGACTGTGCAATTGGATATGAGGCGGCCAAGCTTGTATTAAAATGTATTGATGGCTGCGAGGATGATTTCAGGTCACATATGGAGAGGGGATTTTGTTCATGTAACAGTAACCAGCCGGTTGCATGCGTGAAATCATGTCCTGCAGGAGTAGATATTCCGGGATACATAGCACTTGTGCATGAAGGCAGATATGCAGACGCGGTTCGTCTTATAAGAAGAGACAATCCAATGCCTACAACATGCGCATACATTTGTGAGCATCCATGTGAAAACAGATGTAAGAGAACACTTATTGACGCGCCAGTCAACATCAGGGGACTTAAGAAAATGGCAGTTGATAATGCCGGTGATGTTCCGGTTCCAGCATGTAATGAGCCAACAGGTAAGAAAGTTGCAATAATCGGTGGTGGTCCGGGAGGACTCAGTGCTGCATATTATCTGGCTCTTATGGGACATAAGGTTACTATATTTGAGCAGAGAAAGCAGCTTGGCGGAATGTTAAGATATGGAATTCCTAATTACAGACTTCCAAGAAAGAAGCTTGATGCAGAGATTAATTCAATTCTGTCTACAGGAATAGAAGTTAAGAAAAATATAAGCGTAGGAACAGATATTACGCTTGAGGATATTAACAAAGAATATAATGCAGTATACATTTCTATCGGAGCACATGCAGACAAGAAGATTGGAATTGATGGTGAGGATGCTAAAACAGGCGTAATATCAGCAGTAGAAATGCTTCGTGCAATTGGTGATGATGAGATGCCTGATTATACAGGCAAGCGTGTAGTTGTTATTGGCGGTGGAAATGTAGCAATGGATGTTGCCCGTTCTTCTGTAAGATTAGGTGCTGAGAAAGTAAGCATTGTATATAGAAGAAGAAAAGCCGACATGACGGCACTTCCGGAAGAGGTTGAAGGTGCAGAGGCAGAGGGCTGCGATGTTCTTGAACTTATGTCACCAGTTAGAATAGAGAAAGATGAAAATGACGCAGCAGTTGGTTTATGGGTTCAGCCACAGATGATAAGCAGGATAAAAGGTGGCAGACCATCACCTAAGACTGCAGCTAAGGACGAGGTTCTTATTCCTTGCGACCTTATTGTAGTTGCCATCGGACAGGGTATCGAAACAAGATATTTTGAGGAGCATGGCGTTACAGTCAAGAGAGGAACAATTGAGGCACTTGATACAAGTGAGATTAAAGAACGTAAAGGAATATTTGCAGGAGGAGACTGCGTAACAGGACCTGCAACAGTAATCAGGGCTATAGCAGCCGGAAAGGTTGCGGCAGCCAACATTGATGAATATCTTGGCTACCATCACGAGATAACTTCAGATGTAGAGATACCTTATGCCGGATATGAGGACAAGGTACCTTGCGGACGAGTTGAGGTCGCACTGCGTGATGCCGCAGACAGAAAGAAAGACTTTGAACCTATTGAATATGGATTTTCATGCGAGGAAGCATGTCAGGAATCTGGACGCTGCTTAAGATGTGATCATTTTGGATTTGGTTCATTCAGAGGAGGCAGAGAGAAACAATGGTAAATTTAACAATTAACGGTAAAGCTGTATCAGTAAAAGAAGGAACTACCATTCTTGAAGCTGCCAAAACAATAGGAGAGACAATACCTACACTCTGCTATCTCAAAGAAGTCAACGCAATTGGTGCATGTCGTGTATGTGTTGTTGAAGTAGAAGGTACTGACAGATGTGTTACAGCATGTAATAACTTCGTAGAAGAAGGCATGGTTGTCTACACTAATTCAAGAAAAGTGCGTACAACAAGAAAGACTAATGTAAAGCTCATACTTTCACAGCATGATTACAAATGTGGTACATGTATAAGAAGTGGTAACTGTGCATTACAGTCAATTGCAAATGAACTTAATATATCAGAGATGCCATATGATTCAATCTTAGAAAAAGATAATTGGGATAAAACATTTCCACTTATAAGAGATGCCCAGAAATGTATCAAATGTATGCGTTGTGTGCAGGTGTGTGATAATATTCAGGGAATGCACATATGGGATGTTGTAAATACAGGTTCGCGTACAACTGTAAATGTGCGTGCAAACAAGAACATTGCGGAGACTGCATGTACACTTTGTGGTCAGTGTGTAAGCAACTGCCCTGTAGGTGCACTTACAGAAAGAGATGATGTCGGAATTGTGCTTGATGCAATTGAAAATGAGGATATCATTACAGTAGTACAGATTGCACCAGCAGTAAGAGCAGCATGGGGCGAAGATTTTGGTATGTCTAAGGAATATGCGACAGCACAAAGACTTGTTGCAGGACTTAGAAGAATAGGATTTGATTATATATTTGACACAACATTTGCAGCAGACATGACAATTATGGAGGAGGGAAGCGAGTTTCTTGAAAGGCTTCCAGAAATCAAGGAGTCAGGACTTCCAATGTTCACATCATGCTGTCCAGGATGGGTGAAATTCGTAAAGAGCGAGTTCCCTGAGATGGCAGGCAGACTTTCAACAGCAAAGTCACCACAGCAGATGTTTGGTGCAATAACAAAGTCGTATTATGCAGAAAAGCTTGGGGTTGACCCGGAGAAGATATTCTGTGTGTCAATCATGCCTTGTCTTGCAAAAAAGGACGAGTGTACATGGGACGGAGGCAAAGATGTTGACGCAGTTCTTACAACAAGAGAAGTTGAAAGAATGTTCAAAGCATTTTTCATAAAGCCGGAAGAACTTGATGAGGACGAGTTCGACAATCCTTTAGGTGAAGGAACAGGTGCTGGCGTTATATTCGGTGCAACAGGCGGTGTTATGGAGGCGGCACTCAGAAGTGCTTACTATCTTGTGACAGGAAATAATCCTGATGCGGATGCGTTCCAGTCAGTGAGAGGTCTTGAGGGCTGGAAGGAAGCTTCATTTGACCTTAATGGGACAACTGTAAATGTAGCTGTTGCCAGCGGACTTGGCAACACAAGACGTTTGGTGAATGCTATTAAGAAGGGCGAGGTTCACTATGATTTCGTTGAAATCATGTCCTGTCCGGGCGGCTGTATCAACGGTGGCGGACAGCCTTACAAGGAAGATGCTGTGATGGTTGAGGAGCGACGTCATGTGCTGTACGGGCTTGATAAGCGCGATAATCTTAGATTCTCACATGAGAATCCATCGGTTAAGCAGTGCTATGAGGAGTATTTTGAGAAACCGTTGTCACATAGGGCTCATGAGATATTGCATGTGTAGGGTGTAGACAGCCTGCTCTGCGGGTGGGGAGTGCGGGGCATCTGTTTTCAGTATTCCTCGCTTAGTAGAAGTATATGCCGCCAGCTGCAGCGGGTGGTGTGTTATGTGACTTTGTTCATTTGGAATAGTGTCAAATAGCACATGAAATCAGCGCATAAGTAGGGAAAAGCCTACTAATGTTGCTAAATGTGATGAATTAGTAGGTTTATTTAGAAGAAATTATGATGAAAATAGAGGAGAAAAAAGAAAATTGCCTACTAAATTTATGATTTATGCGAAAATAGTAGGTTTTTTGACTGATAAGAAATGTCTAATATTATAAACGTATGAGAAAAAGACCTACTAAAGTGTGAAATGTGATGAATTAGTAGGCATTTAATGGGGGAAAGAAGCATAATAAAAGTCAAGTCCAAATTTGTGTGTAAATTCATCTTTCAGTTATGTGGTTTTATCTACGCTACTTTTATCTTCAAAAGATTTGACTGAATGGAGCTTAGTTTATCATAGTACTCTTTCATATCAAAGATTTTATGACCTACACTCCATTCATTATGATCATCTTGAAGGACTGCACCAATTAATCTAATAATAGATTCTGTATTTGGAAAAATCTGAATAACTTTTTCGCGTCTTCTGATTTCTCTGTTCTCGCGTTCTATTATGTTGCTGGTTCTTAATGCTATACGATATTTTGAGGGAAGTGCCATGATGGTAATACTATCTTCAAATCCTTCATCAAGGACAGTCATTGCTTCATTTGCAACATCCTGATATTCATCGTATATAGATTCTTTTAAACGACGGGCCTCTTCAATAGTAGCTGCGTTAAACATGTCTCGTAACTCAGAAGCTAAACCAGTGCTGTATTTTTTAGGACACTTATTTATGATGTTTCTTGTAAAGTGAGCCTGACATCGCTGCCATGAAGAGCCAGAGAAACTCTCCTTTATTGCTTCAACAAGCCCCGCGTGTGCGTCAGATATTACAATATCTACACCGCGCAAACCGCGACTTTTAAGATTTTCAAAAAAGTCTCTCCAGGTGTTCACTTTCTCTGAATCATAAACTTCAAATCCCAGGACTTCTTTGTGCCCGGTATTGTTTATTCCAATTGCAACAAACAACGCTTTTGATTTAACACGATGATCTTCACGAGCTTTTAAATATATCGCATCAACAATAATAAACGGATAGTGTTCCGGCAATAAGCGCTCCTTGAAATGCTTAACAGGGACATCTAGTTCCTTGCAGATTTCAGAAACAGCAGATTTTGAAAAAGATTCTCCACAAAGCTCTTCAGTTACTTTTTTTATATTTCTGGTTGATACGCCTTGCACAACCATTTCCATCATTGTTGTAATTAAAGCCTGTTCATTACGCTGATAATTTTCGAACAAGGAAGTTTTAAATGGAACATTACGATGTCTTGGAACCTGTAATTCAATCTTTCCAATACGGGTGGTTAATGTTCTTGTCCTAACTCCATTTCTATAATCAGAACGTTCTTGAGATCGTTCGTAATTACTTGCTCCAAGCTGTTCAGTAGATTCAGCCTGAAGAACCTGATTAAGTAAAGCTTCCATAAGTTTGCCAAAAGCTTCATCCTTAGTTTCTGAAAAAAGTCCTACAAAAAAATCACTATCTAATGTAAAATGTAATTGAGCCATGAGTTTCATCCTTTCAATTATGTTTTTGTGTGGTAACTTAATTATAACTGAAAGATGAGCTCTCGGCTCTTTTTTATATAAATTTGTAATTTACACCATTATATGGACTTTATCATAATAAACCAACTAACGATGTAAAAAAGACCTATCAGATTGTGAAAATTGATGAAAAAGTAGGTTTAGGAGGCTTTTTATGGATATAAATGAGTTATCACCATCAGAGGTTTTCTCTTATTTTCAGGAGATTTGTGCGATTCCGCATGGTTCTGGGAATACCGGGATGATTGCGGATTATTGTCTGGAGTTTGCTAAGTTGCATGGACTTAAGGCAAGGAAGGATACGTCTGATAATGTTGTTATATTTAAGGCTGGTTCTTCTGGATATGAGGACTGTGAGCCTGTGATTTTGCAGGGACATCTTGATATGGTGTGTGAGAAAGAGCCAGATTGCGATATTGACATGAGTGTACAGAGCATTAAGGCTTGCACTGATGGTAAGATGGTGTGGGCTGACGGCACAACTCTTGGCGCTGATGATGGAATTGCTGTTGCATTTATACTGGCAGTGCTTGCTTCGGATACGATTGCGCATCCTCCTATACAGGCAGTGCTTACGAGCGATGAGGAGATTGGAATGCTTGGCGCAAGAGACCTCGACACTTCTGACCTTACAGCAAAGAGACTTATCAATATTGATTCTGAAAATGAGGGAATATTGTATGTAAGCTGTGCTGGTGGTGTGAGAGCTGAGTGTGACATTCCGGTTGCGTATGAGGATGCTGCGGGCTGGGTGGCAGATGGTGCAATTGATGTGCAGAATGGTTCGGTATGCTTCGAAGTTAAGATAAGCGGGCTTGCCGGTGGTCATTCCGGCGTTGAGATTCACAAACAGCACACTAATGCTATAAGATTGCTTGCTTCATTACTTTCACATGCCAGCGGGGCAGCAGATTTCCGTCTTGTGTCGCTTTCAGGTGGCGGCAAGGAAAATGCAATTCCAAAAGAAGCAAAGGCAGTTGTAAGTGTCAGAAGCTGCGATGCCACAACATTTGAACAAAGCATCAAAGAGAGTGCGGCTGTGTGGATGCAGGAAATCAGCGCGACAGAGCCATATGCTAAGATTGAGCTTGAAAAGACAGACATTGCAGCAGACAAGGTTCTTGATTCCAAGAGTACTGCAAATGTAATATATGCCCTCTGGTTAAGTCCTGATGGTGTGTACAAAATGAGTCAGGAGATTAATGGCATGGTGCAGACTTCGCTCAATCTGGGAACTGCTTACCTCGACGCAGACAAGCTTGTGTACAAATATCTTATAAGAAGCAATACAGCGGCTGGAAAGAAATTATTGCTTGAGAGAGTCACCACATTTGTAAAACATTTGTCAGGAAAAGTAGTCACAATGTCGGACTATCCTGCGTGGGAATACAAGAGTGATTCGCAGTTAAGAAAGATATGCGTTGATAGCTTTACAAATGTGTACGGCCACGAACCGGAAGTGACCTCAATCCACGCCGGACTCGAATGTGGCATACTTGCCGGGAAAATGCCGGGAGTAGATATGATATCATTTGGACCGACACTTGAAAGTGTGCATACGCCTGATGAGTGTATGGACGCGGCTTCAGTGGAGCGGACCTGGGAATATCTGATGGAGATACTTAAAGAAATGTAATATACTACAGAAAAATGGGTAGAATATGCTATATATTAACCATAAGGAGAATTTATACATGATAAAAGATGGATTTTTATACCTTGCGGCGCTTATATTTGCAGCTGCAGTATTAGTAAATCTACCCAAGATTTTTAAAGGAAAAAAGGCGCAGGTGTTCTTTAATTTTGCACCGCCGATTGTACTTATATATCTGGGGCTTATGCTCCTTTGCACAATGAAAGTGTGGGATCTTAGTGCAACAAGCGCTGTGTACAAATCAGTCAAGAACCCAATATTATATGCGATGCTTTTCATAATGCTGCTTCGCTGTGATTTGAAGAAAATCATCAAGCTTGGACCTAAAATGCTTATCGGTTTCTTCGCAGCAACATTGTCAATCGGACTTGGATTCTTCGTTTCTTATGCGATATTCCACCAGCTCTTAGGCGCAGGTTCATGGAAAGCGCTCGGCGCGCTGTGCGGAAGCTGGATGGGCGGCGGCGGCAATATGCTCGCAATCCAGGCAGCACTTGATGTTGACGAAGCAACAATGGCTTACGCCCTTGTTATGGATTCAATCTGCGCGACACTTTATGTAATGTTCCTTCTGTGGGCAATCGGAAATCACGAGAAGTTCAACAAATGGACAAAGGCAGACACAAGCATAATCGACGGCGTTGGCGCTGCACTCGAAGAGGAAGCAAAAGCCAACACAAAGCCGCTTGTATGGCAGAACATCATTCTTCTGCTCGGTTCAGGACTCCTAGTATCTGCAGTTTCAATGGAGCTTGGCAGCATGATTAATGCACATTTATCATTCTTTGACAGCACAACATGGACAGTGCTTATCGTATCAGTGCTTGGTATCGTATTCGCCCTGACACCATTTGGCAAGATTAAGGGAACTGAGGAGATTTCAAATGTAATGCTTTATATAGTCATTGCCTTAATCGCTTCAAGAGCAGACCTCGGAGCAGTTGGCAATGCCCCAATATGGCTTCTCGCAGGATTCGTAATCCTCCTTATCCATGTGGCAATAATGATTGCACTTGCGAAGATATTGAAACTCGACATCTTCACATGCTGCGTTGCTTCCCTCGCCAACATCGGCGGAACAGCAACAGCACCGGTTCTCGCCGGCGCATACTCAAATGCCCTCGTACCAGTTGGTATCATGATGGCGCTGCTCGGCTATGTCGTCGGAACCGGCGGCGGCCTGGTTGTGGCTAATCTGATGAGTATATTTGGGTAGAGTTTAATGGAATAATTGATGGAATGGATAGCACTTCGGCAGTAGATTGGTACTGCCGGGGTGCTGTTTTTTATATGGGATAGAATGGGGAAAATAAAAAAGAAACGAGCTACCCGCTTGAGCAGTAATGCTGTACACGACAAAAAACTCATTTCTTAGTTAGTATATTATAAAATATGTGTGAGATAGTCAAGCGGAGAAAAATATATGGTTGTGGAGCAGATTAAATAAATTGTAATAGGCGAGATATTTTTATTACTTTCGACAAAATACGACAAAACATATGTTATAGCAAGTATATACTATTAGTATGGAGGATAGGACAATGATGTATTTTGAAAAAGATTTAGTAAATAAGGCAATTGAGTTAATAGATGGGAAAAGTAAAAGTGATGAATTGAAGGCATTTACAGATGTGAATGACATTAATAATATGATTAGAAATCTGCAAATAAATAGAGATTATCAGTGTTATGCTATTAAATTAAATCAAAGATTGAGAGAAGAGTATCCAAGTATAGAAAAGTTGCTGAATTTGGGAAGAAGTATGGTTAATAATAGTGTGGGTAACAATACAATATATGATGTTGTTTCTGCAATTATAGCTGACTTGAATGCAGATAAATATGGAATATATGCGGATGTGCTTCTTAAACATGAGGTTATAAATGATATGAAGAAGTTTATAGAGAAGGTGGATTAATGTAAAAATGACTCTGGAATAGTCGATTATAATTCTTTATAATTAGTTTAAAGTACATTTTAAATAGATGATGAGGATTTTCATATCTAAGAGAAAGGATTACATGGATATATTTGAAGAAAAAAGACAATTAATTGAAAAGTTTGCATGTCAGAAAGAATACACTTTAGAATCGAAGATGGAGTTAAAACAACTTTTATTAAAGGACACTAATGGAGGGAAATTATATAAATACAGGTCGTTTGATAAAGATGGATATTCTCTTAAAAATCTTGAAGAAGGAACTTTACATTGTTCTTTGGTGGAAGCTTTTAATGATCCGTTTGATAGTAAATTTGGGTATTCATTTGAAGCTCTGTACAAAGAAATGAGTAGGGACTATGAAAAAGAAATAAGTGAAAAGATGTATATATTTGAACAGGCTATATATGTACTTAAAAGGGATAAAGAAATTGAAGATTTTAATAAAGAAGAACAAAGAAAAATTAATAAGTTATTGCAAAATAGAAAAATTATAGATTTTTGGGAAGCATTTAAAAAAGAAAATGCTGATAAAGATAAAATTAGTTTGGAAGATAACAAAAATAATATTATACAATTAATAATGATTGCTTTATTAGATGGAGACTCAAAACAATATAATGGAGTTGATGAAGGACTTTTAAAATTAATATTGATTAATATGAATGAACAATCGATGGATATGCTTGCAAATGAAGATTTTAACATGAATGAGTTTGCCATAGCAAATGGAATTACAAAGGATGTAGATGAAATAAGTTTAATCTCAGAAGTATGGAAGAAACTTTGCCCACAATTCAAAAATATACTAGAAAAAGTATTGGAAATTTTTGGCGATAAATGTGGTGAGATTGATAGATATATAAATGAATTATATTTAGTTGGATGTTTATCAAGTGATTTTAAGAATAGACTCATGTGGTCACATTATGCAGATTGTCACAAGGGATTCTGTATTGAGTATGATTTTAGTGCTTTAGAAAAAATACAAAATGATCAATATCTTTTGCCAGTGCTGTATGATAATAAAAGACCATTGTTTCCATGGAGTATTGCATTTGATCAATCTGAAAGTAGCATAAAAGAGGCTCAGAAAAAAATTTTATTAAGTTTGTTAACTAAAGATAATGTTTGGAGTTATGAAAAAGAATGGAGAATATTTATTAGAAAACAAAGAAGTTCTGAATTAATAATGCCTCCAATAACATGTATTTATTTGGGAGCATGTATTGATAATGAAAGTAAAAATGCAATTATTAATATTGCTAATAAGCGTAATATTCCAGTGAAACAAATGCAATTAGATAGAGTAACATATGATTTGCATGCTGAGGATATTACTAATAAATATAATACCGTAATATTTTGAGTAACTGAATTAGGTATTAGTGTTTCTGAATTTATAACATTAGTAAAAGAAGATTCATAAATTTAAAATTGAGGAGTTAAATAAAGATAAACCATAATGAACAAAGCAACCATTTGAGTAGGAACAACTGAGGTGTGTTTTCACATGATTATGACATATAAGAATGTCGAAGAATTAAGTAAAGGTGCGGATATTTGTGAGTTTAGTGTAAATTATATTGATTTTATTAAATTGTAAAGTTAAATTAGAACTTCAACATGATTGAATTAGGATAGACCAGGAGGTGTAAATGAATAGGCATAAACATATTTTTAGTTTTATTTTTACTGTAGTATCAGTCCCTTTAGTGCTTGCAGTACAGGAGTTATGTTCTGATATACAATATTCTTTAAAGAACTATTTGATAATACTATTGATTATATCGATTGCTGGAATTTCAGCTTGGATTGAGTATGGTCAATATAAATCAGAGAAAGAAATTGAGGAAAAAGAAAAAGTTGAAAAACAAAATGAGAGAGCTAAAATGGTACTATCTCAAATAGTCCAATTGATTGATAGAAAAGCAGGAAATATTCGTGACAATACATATGAATTAGTAATTACAACTAAAGAGTGGCCATATTTTTATGGTGCTCATAAGTATTTGCATGAAGTATGTGAAAATTTAAAATTTACTGTTGCGAAGATAATTAAGGCTGAAAATGATTATGTAGATGTTTCACTTATATATAAATATTATGGAGAAGAGGAATGGAAATGGCTCGCTGGGAAATCAGGAGTTAGTGGTGCAGTAAATTTAAATGAATTTATAAATGATTCTGAAACGTTATATAACTACATATTATCACATAAAGATGAATCACCAATATTTTGTAATGATAAATCAAAAAGTAAAATATATAAATGGGGCAGAAGAGATAACCTTTTTGGTGGAAAGGGATCGTTTTATGTAATGCCGATAACATTTTCTAATAATCAAGAAGCTTTAGTTGAAGCGGTTTTATTGATTTCTACATATGGAGTTAATTTTATAGCTTTAAATTCAACTAAAGAAGAAGAAAATGAATTTAGAAGGATATTAGCTTATGAAGTTGTTCCTTACTATGTGTCTATAATTCAATCAGAATTAGGTGCTTTGTACATGCGGCATAATATAGACAGGATAAAAAGAGTTTTATTAGAGGACAAGTGATATCTAAATAAAATTATTATCCCGTGGCATAGAGACATAATTTAGAAGTAAAAAAGCCGGAAATTTTTGTTATAAATGTCAAAAGATTTACGAAAAGAGTTGCACCTAAGAGCATAGATGAGATTGTATGATGAGAACCTTATTGCTGTAATTTGTGGAAAGAGTGGTATTTCATTAAAATGGAAAGCAAAGATTGTACAAGATAATCTGAAACTAAAATTTAAGGAGGAAATATGTTATATAAAATCCAAAATTTTGAGAATAAAACACCATCAGACATTTCTTATGAGGAAATAGAACTTGCATGTGGTAAAAAGATAAAAGTATATGATATTGAAATGGTTCATGATTTGACACAGTTTATAGGGTTTGGCAAATATATGAATAATCAAAAATGTAATGTATATTTACGGGGGCAAAATGATTTATATAATGGCAAACTGATACCATCTTTGTATAGAGGACGTACAAATCTAGAGAGTATAACTAAAAAATACAATAAGAGGATGAACAAATTGAAAGTCGATATAGATTCCTTTAGCCAATATGATAGATGTGTATTGGAACCTTTATTGCAGCATTATGGTGTAAAGACCACATATTTAGATCTTGTTGATAATGTCTGGGTGGCATTGTGGTTTGCTCTTCATCAAACCAAAAGTGAATCGATTAATTCACATGAATATGTATATTATTCTAGTAATACAAATAAGTATTCGTATATTATACTAGTTGCAACAGATGCAATAAATGTATCTGATAAAAATGGGGTTTATGAAGGTGAAACAACGCGATTGGTCGATTTAAGAAAGGCATTGCCATCATATTTTTTACGACCACATGCTCAACATGCATATATGTTGAAGAAAAAGGGTGAAATTGAAAGTGACTATTCAGACTTAATAATAGGTATTGCCAAAATCCCAACAGAATTAGGTTTTAAATGGATAGGTACAAGTGAATTCCTAACAGTTAGTTCGCTGTTTCCTGCTGCATATTTCGATTCTGGGTACAAAATTCTTTTGAAAAAGTATCCAGAAGAAGAGCAAGGGATAATTAATCAATATGGGTCAATTCAAATATTGACCGACTAATTGAAATTCAAATTCTTTCATTGAGGTTGTGGATACAGAAAGCGTATGATTAACGGAGTTATTTACCATCTTAGGTAAATGGTATAAAATGTGAGTAGCTTTCAGGATGGCGGTGTCTACTACATCATAATCAGAGAAATGATTTTCTTGTTTTCAATGACGAAGTCAGTAAGCTTATGTGGGTTCATATTTATCAGTGTTTCTGCAAAATCACATTATTGGATTTGTTGCTAACATCAATATCAACATAAAGAGTGCTCACAGTAATCGCTATCTTTGTAAATGAAAGGGATTAATTAGCTTGATAAAATACATAATCATGTACTTAAGTAAGTAGCCAGCTGGTTTGGAGCTGACTTTCATGTCAGGGGAATAAACTTTTGATGAAGTAACCATTACTTGTACAACAGAAGGTACAAGAACTATTACCTAATTGACACTGAGACAATTATGTTATAAATTTAACCAAGCTTATTGGAAAAATCAACAGGATATTGCATTTAGTGAGATACCTTTTTGCCGGAGTCTTCCTAATCTGCATTGTATGCAGATATTAGACCATTTGCTTGAGAAGGAAGGAGTTACGCTGGATTGTGTGCACACATTAGGTCATTTTGACCTGCATCAGCAGACGGCACAGGAGAATCTGGCGACATGTTTCAGCTTGTTTATGTATCTGCCACATTTGCACGAATTGAACTTATATAATGACAATAAGCTGCTGGTGTTTCCTATAAAAGATTTGACTGAAACCAATCCGGTATACATATTTATGAATAAGGATAATGCGTATGTTGAAGGAACTGATGGATTAAAGAATTTGTTGAAAAATGAAGTGGAAAATTATGTTTAGATAATTTAGATTTTCGTATACAATAATTATGCCCTGATTGATGAATCTATAGATTATAGAATATTTATAGATTCATCAATCAGGGTTTTTATTTTGTTGATAATTTACCTGCGAGGTAAATTATTGATTGACATGAGAGTTGACAGATGTTAATATAAATTTACCACAAAGGTAAATTTGTATTAAGAGGTGGTTCATTGGATATTACATACAAAGACAAGAAAATTAAGAATATTTGTATGGATGCTAAAGCTGCCGATAGAACCTATGGAAATAGTGGATTATCATTAGTTGGAATATGAATAGGAGGTAGCAAAATGGTGAGAAGTCGCAGTATAATTGCAACGCCACCAGGAGCAACAATAAAAGAACAGCTTAACGACAGGGGGATGAGTCAGAAAGAGTTTGCTGTAAGAATTGATATGACAGAGAAACATGTCAGCAAACTCATTAATGGAGAGGTTCAGTTGACACCTGAGGTGGCTGTTAGATTGGAAATAGTGCTTGGCGTGCCAGCAAGGTTTTGGAATAATTTGGAGGCAATATATAGAGAAAAACTTATAAAGATTGCAGCGGAAAAGGCTATGGATGCGGATGAGAATTTGGCTAGACAATTTCCATATAGTGAGATGGCTAAGTTAGGCTGGATACCACAAACAAGGAATTCTAAGGAAAAAGTTATTAATCTTAGAAAGTATTTTGAAGTGGTTAGTTTATCATTGTTAGAGAATACACAGATTACAAGAATTGCATGCAGAAGACTTGCAGTGACAGATAAGAGTGATTTGGCTTTGCTAGCATGGACACAGGAAGCTAAAATTCAGGCACGTGGCATAGAAACGAAACCAATTAATATTAAGGGTCTTATAAGTGTTATGCCAGATATAAGAAAGATGACTTTAAAAAAACCAAAAGATTTTTGCTTTGAGCTTAAATCATTGCTTGCAGAAAATGGAGTTGCATTGGTATTTTTACCACATTTGAAAGGTTCATTTTTACAAGGCGCTACATTTATAGATGGGAATAAGATTGTTGTTGGATTAACAGCAAGAGGCAAGGATGCAGATAAATTCTGGTTTAGTCTGTTCCATGAACTTGGACATATTATTCTTGGGCATGTGGGGAAAAATGGTGGAACAACAGAACAGGATGAACAGGATGCAGATGTATGGTCAAGAGATGAATTGATTCCATTAGAGACATTTAAAATGTTTAAAGAAGAACAGAATTTTTCGGTTGCAAGTGTAAAAAGATTTGCAAAAGAGAATAGAATTGCTCCGGGAATTGTTGTTGGACGATTACAGAATGAAGGCTGTATTGAGTACAATATGTTAAATGAATTGAAGGAACATTATGTAATTACTGTATAAGAATTTACATAAGGAGGATTTTCATGAGCAATATTATTGTTTTGTCAGGCAGCCCGCGTAAGGGTGGCAATACTGACCTGTTGGTTGACGCATTTGTTAAAGGTGCGGAAAAGAGTAATAATGTAGAAGTCGTTTCTGTGGCGTATTATAAGGTCAACCCATGCATTGGCTGCAATTCGTGTTTTGACAGGGCGGGGCATGAATGTTTTCAGCAGGACGACATGCAGATAGTTTATGATAAGTTAAAATGTGCTGATGTGATTGTCGTTGCCTCGCCAGTGTATTTTTATGGAGTGAGCGCGCAGCTTAAAGCAATTATCGACAGGTTACATACTCCTATGAGAAATGATTTCAAAGTCAAGAAGCTGGCATTGATACTAGTGGGGGCAGCAGTTTTGCCAGAATTGTTTGATTCTATTAAGATACAGTATCAGCTTGTGCTTAATTTCTTCAAACTTGAAGATGCGGGAATGGTGCTGGTCAGAGGTGCTAAGGATAAAGGTGATGTCAGGAACACTGATGGGCTGGATGAGGCTTATCGGCTGGGATTGGCGATGGAGTGATGAAATAATAAATTAAAGGTAACATTATTATGTATGGAGGGGATATGTTTCCAATAATTGATAAAAGAGAAACCGGGATTAATATAAGAAAAATCATGGATTGTCAGGACTGACGGCAAAAGATGTTCAGCAATAATAAGATTGAATGAATTACAAACTCAATGACAAATATTAAATACACCGTTAGAATATTAGTAGGAATAGTATTCTAATGGTGCATTTTTGTTTGGTGGATATATATTTAGAAAAGTGGTTTGGTATGATTACATTAAATGGATAATTGACGAATGGGTTTTATTAAAAAGACACAGAAAACTCCAAAAGAAGAGATACAGATTGCAAAGGATAGACGAAAGGATTTCATAGAAAGGGTGATGAGGGATGAGAACATTTGATGATATGCTTTCTAAGCAATTACAGGACGAAGAATTTAAAAAAGAATATGATGCAATTCAGCCAGAGATGGACGTTATAAGGGCTATTGTAGATGCTCGTACTTCTCAGAACATGACACAGAAGGAACTGGCTGAACGCACTGGTATTAATCAGGCAGATATCAGCAAGCTTGAGAATGGAACACGGAACCCTTCTGTTAATTTGCTTAAAAGGTTAGCGGATGCGGAAATGGTGCTGGTCAGAGGCTCTAAGGATAATGTGAAGCCGACACAAAATGATTAGGCAACGGTTGACTTCGTTGACATTGAATTTTGTGTATGATAGTATAAGGAAAGTGAAGGAGCTAATATTTTATATGTATATGCATATATTAATAAAGATTCTTTTAGCTTACGGGCGAAGAATCTCTTGGCTGATGAAGTTTGTGTGAGTGATACCAAATGCAAATGGAGGTCTTCATGTTGGTTTATGCATTGAGCCAACAGTATCTTACTCTTCGGAGGAAAAGGCGAAAATGCTTATAAATGTCTTCTGGGATTTCCTGGAAGACATTTATTTTTTATGGAGGGAAAATTTGAATATTATTAAAGATATTATTGTGGATTACGAAAAACTAATAAAGACAAGTGTTAAGATACCATTAAACAATGGAGATAGTATTAAGTTTACATTTAATCCACAGGATTTACCTCATTTATTAGGTTTGCAGCATTTGGTTGATAATCCTATATTGTTTGAGTACAGTGAAAAACGCTTAAGTGCAACTGAACTATACAATAGAATGTGTAGTGACGGGGATGATTCAATTGATACCGATGAATTTGAAAATAGTGCGTATTTTGATGAGTTATATAAGGGCAGAATACAGTATTTTAGCAGTGAATTAATATTAGATATAATTCGTGCAAAGCAAATTGTAAAATTTGATTATTCAAAAGTTAAAAACTTTTCAACAAAGCTGGATAAGATAGAGTATATGTTTTGGAAAAAATATAAGGATAAAAATAATAATTATGGGTATTTTGGTGTTGGATTTATGGCATCAGGAAAAGATACAGATGTGAATTATCCTAATACTTTTTTCTTTCGATTAGGTGATGATTATATAAAAAATCAAGAAGAAGTTTTACCATATTCATTTATGAAGAAAGATAAGAATGGAAAGAAATTTTTTGAGATATACTGGAAACAGATATGGAAGGTGTTAGAGAAAAATAAGCATTATAAAAAATTGAAAAATGGATATATAATGGAAGATGGTTCAATTGACGAAAATAGTATAAAGAATTGTGTAAATGCGGATATTTTAAAACATTATGAACTTTTGCAATTAGATGCACTGGACAAGATCTATTTGCCATATATGAAAGAAGAATTTCGTTGGACAAATGATGAAAAACGTTATATTTTGAAGAAAATAAAAATTTCTGACAGGGATTTACTGCCCAATGAAATAAAGCAGTTGTTGAATGAGTATAAACAGAGTTGCAGGATGATGATATGATAATTGCTTCTCGGACAGCAGTTTTGCTGGGATTGGTGATGGGATGAAAAGTCAATGTATCTGTAAATTTATCGTTTGCAGATACATTGACTTTTAAATTAATATTTATAAATAATAGTGAAAACTAAGCCACATAATAATTGTGGACTTCATCTCCTGTGTAGTTTAATAATTGGAGTAAAATATGTTCACATACAATTGTCTGATGTAACTGAGATGTCGTATCAGATTTGTATGAAAGAAAGGCATCTATAAGAAATCTTTCAATATCAGAGGGCAGGTAAATGCTATATAATGGATTGAATTTGTATTTGTTGCATGTATTGCACACTTTTTCTGCCAGGTTATTTATTTCTGAGTTGTTAAACAATCCTTCATTAGGGTAAAATAAATCATTAGCCAATAACTTCAATTGTAATTCATAATCAAAGCATGAATAATTAATTCTATAATGTAACTGATTAAGCCATTCTTTAGACTTAAGAAGAAAGACCAATCTGGAATAAATATTAGTAATTTCCAAAGATATATTTAGAAGATCCTCAAGCATGTTGTCATTATACTTAATAAAAGTATGTCTATAAATGTCGTGAATAACATTTTGTGAAGACAATATATTAATTGATGCTAAAATCTCCTTTTTTATAAATGCAAAATCTATAGAACCTGATTGACCAATTGGAAATTCAGGCATTTTTTCATTTTCCTCAAGTAAATTGTAAGGAAAGACCTCGAAATAGTTGGCTAATTTAAGAATAATTCTCGTAGAGGGAGTGGAGCTTTCCCAACGGCGGATTGTTCTTACATCAACGTTTAGGTCTTCGGCTAATTTTTCTTGCGTGATTTTTTTCATTTTACAGAATTCTCTTATTTTCATAATGTTATACCTCGCTTTCAAATGAATAATAATATGTTTAGCATATAAAAAACAGGACATTTATTATAAAATTTGTAGCATTTATTAAAAAGTTGAATTTGAAAACAAGATGAATATTATTGACATTTTTGTCAAAAATATTCAATGATAAATTAATTAACTAAAAATACAAGTGTTACGGCCAGCCTTTCAGATGGCTGTGCATGATGACGTTTTTATGAAAAATCCCTTCCAAATTTTAATTAGCCGGAGTAGTAGCCAATGATGCTGTTACAAGAGAAGTAATTACAAAAGACCAGATGCGAAAATTCTTAAAATTTATACATGTTGATGTGGTTTATTGTAAATATTATGAAGAGATTTATATTTTTTTTCACACTGGTATGAGAATTTCGGAATTTTGTGGACTTACGATGATGGATATTGATTTAGAGAAAAGAACAATCAATATTGATCATCAGCTGCAAAGAACTTCCAAAAGAGAGTATGTAATTGAGCCAACAAAAACCAATGCCGGAACAAGGGTTATTCCAATGACAAATGAAGTGACAGAAATGTTTCGAGCAATTATTGAGGATAGACCAGATTATAAGGTTGAGAAAGTGATAGATGGTTATACGGGATTTCTTTTTCTGGACAAAGATGGAATGCCACTTGTATCCATGCATTGGGAACACAGATTCAATCATATGGTCAGCAGGTACAATGAAATCTATAAGGTTCAGATGCCCAATATTACCCCTCATGTTTGCAGACATACATATTGTTCCAATATGGCAAAGTCCGGCATGAATCCTAAAACACTGCAGTATTTGATGGTACATTCGGATATAGCTGTGACGCTCAATGTCTACACCCATGTAGGACTTGAGGATGCTGAGAAGGAACTTCAGAAGATGCAGGGATTGGAAAATGCCAGAAAAGAGATGGGAATTTCGGATACGGATGATAAACCTTTGAAACAGAATATGTTCAAGGTGGTATGATAATATAATAAGGAAAAAATATAAAAAGCACTCAGCCTGTTTGGGTTGAGTGCTTTTTATATGGTGTGAATTCAGCTGGTATGGTAGAATAATTTTGTTAAGGGGGATTTATAGGGGCTAACAAAATTGAAATGTAAAGGCTGTTTAATACATATTATTATTTTTTGAATATTATGAGGAAGGGTGATTTTTATTTTAGATACCTCTGTTAAGAAAATAGATGTAAAGGTTGGAATGAAGTTTGGATGTTTGCAAATCTTGGATGATGGCACGGAATATTTGCAAATAAAAGAAACGTGTATTTCAGATATTAAAGAAGAAAAGATGGGGTTTCTTCAAGCTGTGAAAGAAGGTAAATATGTTCGAAGAGATTGGACTGGATGGGATGGTGGAAAGACAATTGTTACACCAGCATATATATATAAGCCGATTAATTTTAACGTGTATAGAGAGTCAGTAACATTTTCTGATTTTGATAAAGCAATTGAAGAGTTACAGAAGAGTACAGGAGTAAAACATTATAAATGTAGATGTAGAAAATGTGGAAAGATAAGATATTATTCTGAAGAAACATTGCAGACAGAACCTAAGGTTTGTTACAAGCCTGTATATTGTTCGTCAAGGTTTACTTATTCTATAAAGGCAAGTAATGCCAATTATAATAAAAGAAAGAAGTACGAGAATAATGAGGCAGTATGTCTAGTGAATGATAAGGAGGCTGTTATTCCATCAGATGAATATTGTAGTGCTTGGAATGATAAGCGAGAGAAAGAGTTATTCAAACAAGCAGAAAAAGATGCTCAGATTATTGCAGCAATTCCAAGAAAAAATGCAATAAATTATGATAAAGATTATACGGGATTGATATATGAGTCACTAGAGGTGCTTGAATGTGTAAACGATAAATTGGAAAGTGTCCCAATTCCTTATTATACGCAAAGACATCAAAAGAAATATCAAGATATTATTGTCTATAAAGAATATAAATGTCAATGTTATCTATGTGGAAATAAAAAAATGGTGACTTGTGATAAGTTTGGTATCTTTCCACCAACTGAGTATGGTTACAGATCTTACAATGGATATTGGAGTGCTGTTTCTTGTGAATGCCATAAGATATCTTCTTTTCAATGGATTGTAAATGATATTTTAATAAAAAATGGGATCAATTATAGAGTCGAAGTAGCAGTTGATGGGGTATATGGAATAGATAATGAAACTCCTTTGAGATATGACTTTGCAGTTTATAAACAAGGGAAAATTGTTGCATTTATTGAATGTCAAGGCGAGCAACACTATAAGCCTGTTACTGAATTTGGTGGAGAGAGAAGGTTTGCTATTCAACAAAGAAATGATGAAGAAAAGCGAAAGTATGCTAAAGAACATGAAATAAAGCTGATTGAAATTTCATATAAGAATAAAAAATATGAAATAGTAGAATCTATATTACGAAATAACCATATTATTTAGGTTGACACATATATAAATTTAGGGCGGTGATTGTAAATGAAATATATAGATGCAAGAACACAAGGTAGCTTAAAACAAGGTGTAATGGAATTCTTAAACCTTTCTGCAGGTGGATTGATACGGTTATTTGTTTCTGTTTATGAAGATACGGAGAGGGAACCGTGGGAGTGCGTTGAAGATTTTCTTTCTGAACACATTGTAGATGAGAAACTTGAATATATTCAAATGTTTCATTTATCACGAAGGCTGAATGGAACTGACTTGAAAGCGAACAACAATCTGGAGAAACTCTTATTAGGGAGTTCTCCGCTGTCTAATTTCTTTAGAAAGTATAAGGTAACTTTTGAATCTGGTGAAGGACACATTAATTTGTATTGTAATGGAATACTACAATCGCTTGATAATGAATTTGCATATAATGATGGCAATGTTTGTTATGTGAAATCCAGACTTGGATATTTCAAAAATCAAGATTATTGTGTAAACGGGTTTGCATTTCGCTCATATTTAGAGCAAAATCATTATTATTCTTCGTTGGCGAGTTGTCCTGAATTGGTGGGTAATATCGAAAGACTTCTCGGAATCAAGGGAATGTGTGCTGATTATTATAGTAATAGCAAATATTATTGCATTGAGTATTTGATACCCATGTCGGAGGTGATTTTTGATATGGGGAATCCACCAGAAACTGACTGTGAAAAGACTGTGGAATTTTTGAAACAGGCAATATTAAGATTGTATAATGAATGGCTAGGAAGTAGTTTTATTTGTGATGAGAATCTCATATTAAGGCTTCCAGATGATGAATGTATTGAGTCAGAGTGGTTTGTGAATGCAGAAGAATTAGCATAAAAAGGCATACCTATTTCAGCCCCTTTCGTTAAATAATGCACATTCCATCAGTAGTCTGACCCCCTTAACTGACTACGATTTGACTACTACACACTGCTTTGAATTGCACCATTTTGAAGTATTTTGCAAAAAGTGTAGTTATAAACAAGAAAAATACGATGCCCAGAAAAGCCGATAAACCAACGCAAAACTCGGCATTACAGGGCATTTCAGAATAGGAGAAATTTATGATTAGAGTACTTTTCATCTGCCACGGCAGGAGTTTCCGTTCTTATTAAGTTTCCTTATTTTATGAAGGGATAACATAGCAGGATAAGATTTACAACAGTTTTACAACTGTTGAGAGATGTTCAGACATGATTGAGAATTTGATTAAAAAGGGGTCAACTGTTTATGTTGAATTATATAAATAATAATTTAGTATTAATAAATGAATATCAAAATCTATATTTACATGAGATTAGCATCGATAAGTTAATAGAAGGATTTAGAACAGAAGAAATAATTATGCATAATGGCTTTGACTATGGAAGATTTCGAGTGTTTATCGATAGTTGTTTGTTATTATTAAATAAAGAGAAATTGAATAATTATTATAAAAATAGATATAGTTTTAAGGACTTTATAAAGGAAGTAGAAAATGATATTAATTTAAAAGATTACTATGAATTAATTAAACAAGAGCAGTTAACCAGTGATATTTCCAATATATGCTTGTATCATTCTTTTGAAAATAAAAAGAAAAATCCGTGGGATCAAGTTATGACTATACGAAATGCAATGGCACATATGCAATATGGATATTTTTCTTCGCAAAAAAATGGTACGATGATTTACTATTATCTGTATAACAAAGACCATGGAATAAGAAAAGACTCTGGGATTGTTTTTGAATGGGTTCTTCACGAATTGATCCAACGTTTTTTTAGTAACTATAGTTCTGGACTCCTATTTAAATATACTTTTTTTTCGAGATATTCTTTTAGATTACGAAAAAAAAGTATTTGGAAATATTATTTTTATGAAATCACACCTAAAATATGTAATGAAAATTTATATAATGGATACAATCAAGGGATAATGAGTAAACTGGCAAAAGTGTCTCAAGATAACAAAAAATTGTTGCGGTTTTTGAAAGAAAATAATGAAAGGATTAATGTTAAGGAACTAGAATTAAATAGAACTATAAAAATAAGAAATTATAAAAAATTAGCGAAAAAATTGAAATTACAAACACGAGATGACTATATTTATGGATTAAAAGCATTTCTTGATTTTGAAGGGGAACTGTCAAATTTTTTGATACATATTAGTCAACTTAATAATGTATTTTATAGTTACTGTACAAAACGTGATAGTGAGAATGTTACTCAAAATGAAATTGAAAAATATAAGAAACAACTTGAAAAATCATTACTGGAATTGCGTGAAGACAAAAATGCAAAAATTTCGTTTAAGATAGGTTTTGTTTATTTATATGCTATGAATTTTGCATTGCGAACAGAAGATGATGACTATGAGGAATTGAAATATCAAGAACTTAATGTATCTAAGTTCAAATATCAAAAAGAAAATTGGATACAATATAGCCAAAGAAATAAAACACAAAATTGCTTATTCCCACGATATATTGTTGAACGTATGAGAAATTCTTTAATGCATGGTAATATTGAAATTCTACTGAATAATAAAGGGAAAATAGAATTTATTTTTCGAGATAAATATAATAAGCGAGATGAAGTAATATCTATTATATTGGAAGATTTAGAAGAATTTTTGTCTCAAAAGTGTTTATATACGGGGATACCAAAAAAGACGCTAACTTTTCTAGTACAGAAAAGTTAAATGTGCATTTCATAATTATTTCATAATTTTTTACCATCAAAACATGAGAAATTATAAAAGTTATATGATAACCGCAAAATCAATAAAGTCCCGAAAAGCCTTTAAATACAAGGAAAAGTGAAAATTTAAGGAGATATAAAAATATGATAAAAGTACTATTCATCTGCCACGGCAACATCTGCCGAAGCACTATGGCAGAAAGCGTTATGACATATTTAGTTGAGAAAGAGGGACTTGCTGATAAGTTCTATATTAATTCAGCGGCGACAAGCCGCGAGGAAATTGGTAATGGAGTGCATCATGGCACTGTTGCCAAGTTGAAGAAAGAAGGGATTCCGGTGATTCCCCACAGGGCAGTGCAGATGACTCTGAATGATTATGAGGAATATGATTACCTTATTGGAATGGATACTGAGAATATCCGCAATATGCAGAGGATATCGGACGGAGATCCGGATGAGAAGATATATAAGCTGCTTACTTTTGCGGGGAGTGGGCTTGATGTGGCAGACCCATGGTATACGGGAGATTTTGAGGCAACCTACAGGGACGTTCTGGCAGGTTGCAAAGGGTTGCTTGAATGCCTTAAGGAAGAATTGTAGGCGGCTACAGGTAGGTTGTATGAGCAAGTGCCACGGCAATATATGTGAATAAAAAGGGTCGGGCAAGGCAGGCTGTCTTCAACGGGGACAGCCTGCCTTGCCCGACAGCCACTACCTACCGGTTGCCATTACCTACCACGGCAGAATATACATATTCCTCTGGTAAGAACCGAATACAGTGGCAGTTGCCTTAAGCTCTGCGCCGAGACGGCGGAAAGACGAATTGCTGGCGACGTTGTCAGGGTGGGCTACGGCGAGGATTGTGTCGATGCCGCGGTTGCGGGCAATTGAACAGAGGCGCTTGTTAAGCTCACACATAAGGTTGTGACCGCGGAAGTCAGGGTGAACCATGCATCGTCCGACTTCAGCTACATTTGTAGAACGAATGTCGAGACCGAGCTTTTCAGCTTCCTCGGCAAATTCATGCTCATTAAAGAAAAGGGCGCTGGCGGCAACAAGTTCATTATCGTCATTAAATGCACCTAAGAAGCATGTCCAGTCAGCATCAAAGAAATGCGAGCGTTCAATATCATCAATAGGAATCCACCATTCCGGAACAGGGAGAGCATTTTCTATAGTAAATATAAGCTGTTCGAGAGCAGCCTTATCATTTTTATCTAATACACGGATATTCATAGCAATCTCCTATACACTTAAATTCAGAATTACCTTAACATATGTAAGTTATAATCCTGATCCACCACATTATAATATGTATGTATCTCAAAATCAAAATATTTTTAAATTCGCGGGCAGAATATTAAGCAGACACAAATTAATGCCGATATACATTTATAAGACATATTGCTTCTTGAATATTTATAAAAATATATATTTAGATAGATTTTTTTTATTTAGGGCTTTTAAATTTCCTTTTTTATGTATATAATGGTGTTTAGCCATGGGCACACATGGCTTCTAATGACTTTTGAGTTTATGTTTTATCTGAATATATCGGACAGACAGAGGTCCGCATTGTTTTATAAGAAAGGGGAATTATCATGTTATCAACAGATATTGGTATAGATTTAGGTACTGCAAGTATTCTTGTGTACATCAGAGGCAAAGGAGTTGTTCTTAAAGAGCCTTCAGTTGTTGCATTTGACAGGGATACTAATAAGATTAAGGCTATCGGTGAGGAAGCAAGACTGATGCTTGGTAGAACACCAGGTAACATCGTTGCTGTAAGACCTCTTCGTCAGGGTGTTATCTCTGATTACACTGTAACTGAGAAGATGCTTAAGTACTTTATCCAGAAGGCTATCGGCAAGAGAATGCTTAAGAAGCCTAGAATCAGTGTATGCGTACCTTCAGGTGTTACTGAGGTTGAGAAGAAGGCGGTTGAGGATGCTACTCTTCAGGCAGGTGCAAGAGAGGTTGCTATTATTGAAGAGCCTATCGCAGCAGCTATCGGTGCAGGTATTGATATTTCAAGACCATGTGGTAATATGATTGTTGATATCGGTGGTGGTACAACTGATATCGCTGTTATCTCTTTAGGAGGAACTGTTGTAAGTACTTCTATTAAGATTGCCGGTGATGATTTTGATGAAGCTATCGTAAGATACATGAGAAAGAAGCATAATCTTCTTATCGGTGAAAGAACCGCAGAAGATATTAAGATAAAGGTTGGTTCTGCTTATCCTAAGGCAGAAGTCACAACTATGAATGTACGAGGAAGAAACCTTGTAACAGGTCTTCCTAAGACTGTAGAGGTAAGCTCAGAGGAGACAGAGGAAGCTTTAAGAGAGGCAACTTCACAGATTGTTGAAGCTGTTCACAGCGTTCTTGAGAAGACTCCACCAGAACTTGCATCTGATATTGCAGACAGAGGAATCGTCCTTACAGGAGGCGGAAGTCTTCTTTCAGGACTTGAGGATTTAATTGAAGCCAAGACAGGAATTAATACTATGACAGCCGAAGATCCAATGACATGTGTTGCTATTGGTACAGGTAAGTTTATTGAGTTCCTTGCAGGCTACAGAGACGAAGTTAAGTAACCTGGAACATTTTTAATAAGATTATTACAAATGTTTCTTAACATTCTGGCAGAATGGACAATTTTTATGCCGGAAGAATATATTATCAAGAAAGAGGCGGGCTATGGTAAAAGGGCTTTATACAGCGTACTCTGGCTTGACAGTTCAGCAGAAGAGACTGGATGTAGTGTCTAATAATCTGGCTAATGCAACTACCACAGGTTATAAGAAAGAAGGCCTTACGACACAGTCGTTTAAAGATGTTTATGGCATCAAAGTTAAAGATGAAACTGTGGGCTATATTAATCAGAATATCGGAACTCTGAATCTTGGAGCGAAAGTAGGAGAATCCTTCAGAAGCTGGGATCAGGGTTCTTTCCAGAATACTGGCAATACATTTGACTTTGCGCTTAGTGGAAGTGGATTGTTTTCGATTTCATTCACTAACAAAGCTGGAGAAACTTCAACGCTTTATACCAGGGACGGATCTTTCCAGATGAACCGTGAAGGTTATCTGGTAACCAAGGATGGTGATTTTGTATTGGGCGAGAATGGTCCGATACAGTTACCTACAGACTTTGAGAGCCTTACTGTAGAAGAGAGTGGCGAAATATATGCTGACGGACAGTATGTTGACAGGCTTGCGCTTGTAGATTTTGAGGATTACGATTATGTTGAAGCGTATGGAGAGAATCTTTACAAGGCAGTTGATGGCGCAACACAGACAGAAGCTACAGCAAAGGTTAATCAGGGATATTTGGAGGCTTCCAATATTAATGTGGTAACAGAGATGGTAGATATGATATCTATCGCAAGAGATTTTGAAAGTAATCAGAAGATTATGAATACTATCGATGAGATGTTAGGAAAGATGGTATCTATTTCTGAAATTTAGTGACAACTGTTAGACATTTACATATGGAGGACTAACGATATGATGAGATCATTGTGGACTGCTGCATCAGGAATGATGAGCCAGCAGACAAGCGTAGATACTATTGCCAATAATCTGGCAAATGTTAATACAATCGGATATAAGCAGGAGCAGACTCAGTTTAAGTCTCTGCTTTATCAGAATCTTCAGGCAAAGACTACTTCAGCTAACGGAGATGATAAGCCTGTTGGAGCACAGGTAGGACTTGGCTCAAGAGTTTCAGCAGTAACATCAATATATACACAGGGTGCTCTTAATGCAACTGACAGTTTAACTGATTTTGCTATTGATGGAAATGGTTTTTTTGCAGTGAGGGATACTAACACAGGTGATACTGTTTATACAAGAAATGGACATTTTACATGGGCAACAGCTACAGAAGGCGTAATGCTCAGTACTTCTGAAGGATATCCTGTGCTCAGCGCAGATGGCGCAGAGATTGTTCTTGGGCAGGATGCTAATGGGGAAGATTATAAGACGAATCTTATAACTATTGATACGGATGGCAATCTTTTATATCCTGATGAGTCTAACAATCCGGCACCTATTGGAATTAAGATTGGTCTATATCAGTTTTCTAACCCGGCAGGACTTGATAAGCTTGGAAGCAGCTATCTTGGCGAGACAGAAGCTTCAGGTGTTCCGCTTAATGAGGATTATGATGAAGTTGGGAAGAAGAGTTCCTTAAGACAATCATATCTTGAGGCATCTAATGTTCAGGTTGCAACTGAGATGGTTAATCTTATTACAGCACAGAGAGCATATGAGTTATGCTCTAAAGCTATAACAACATCTGATACAATGATGGAGCAGGCTAATAACCTTAAGAGATAAGTGGGGTGCAGTGTATGAGTGATTCTATCACAGGACTTAGCAGTATGAATTATTCAGATGTGTATGATTCTAAGGCGGGTTCTTTAACTAATAAACTTACCGGTACTGATTATTCTAAGGCATCAGACGATGAACTTATGTCTGTATGCAAGGATTTTGAAAGTTATTTTGTTGAACAGGTTCTTAAGTCAATGGAGAAGATGGCTAAGATTGATTCGGATGACGAAGATAGCAATCTGTTCTCTTCTATGGCTGGAATTGGTGGAACAGAGGATACTTCACTTAATACTTTGGGGAGTTACTTTGGAGATGAGATGGTGTCATCTTATGCCAAGCTTATGACTGATTCTAATCATGGCAAAGGACTTGGAATAGCACAGACGCTTTATGAGCAGATGAAGAGAAATTATTCTACAGAGTCTATTCCTAAGGCAGATGAGCAGAAATAATATTTAACATAAAGGAGATAACAGATTGGATTACGAGTCTGTGAAATATGTAGAGGGCTTTGTGGAGAATATTATCTTCAGGAATGAAGACAATGGATATACGGTTTTTAATATTGTATACGATGATGAAGAAATCACCTGTGTTGGAGTGTTAAGCTATATCAACACAGGTGAATTTATTACCGCACAAGGCGAATTTGTTAAGCATGCAGTTTACTACATGCAGTTTAAAGTCACATCTTATGAGTTCAGAGCGCCGGATGATGCTGCATCCGTAAGGCGTTATCTAAGCTCCGGGGCAATAAAGGGTATCGGCGAGAAGATGGCTGAACGAATAGTTAAGACATTTGGCGATGATACATTCAGGATTATGGAAGAAGAACCGGAGCGTCTGGCTGAGATTAAAGGAATAAGCATGTCTAAAGCTATGGATATAGCGAACCAGCTTATTGACAAGAAAGACATCAGAAAAGCAATGATGTTTCTTCAGCGTTATGGAATCCAGATGAATCTTGCCAACAAAATATTTAAGCGTTATGGAAACGACATTTATAACATTCTTGAACAGAATCCGTACAGGCTTGCTGATGACATAGAGGGTGTCGGTTTTAGGACGGCTGATGAGATTGCTTCGCGTGCCGGAATCAAGATTGATTCTGAATTCAGGATTAAGAGCGGAATATTTTATGTGCTTAATCAGGCGACAATGCAGGGGCACACATATCTTCCGTATGATAAGCTTGTGCGTCAGGTAAACGAATTGCTTTTGATTGATGTTCAGGATTATGACAAATATCTTATGGACCTGACAATGGATAAGAAGATAGTTGTTAAGGTTAAGGACAATGTAAAATGTGTCTATGCCCGTATGTATTACAACATGGAAGCAAATGTTGCAGCTATGCTTAATAATCTTGACGTCCAGATTGAGGAAGACCAGAAATTCATAGATGACAGGATTGCAAGGATTGAGGATAAAGAAGGAATAACTCTTGATGATATCCAGAAAGAGGCTGTTGCGAAAGCAGTAAGAAACGGGCTTGTTATTGTTACTGGCGGTCCGGGAACCGGTAAGACTACAACTATTAATACAATAATCAAATATTTTGAGCTGGAAGGTCTGGAAATCAGGCTGGCAGCGCCTACGGGACGTGCAGCCAAGAGAATGACAGAAGCCTGTGGATATGAAGCACAGACTATCCACAGAATGTTAGAGATAAGCGGCGGCGTTCCTGAGGGTGACAGAAAGTCGGCGGCAACAGGGCTGTCTATGTTCTTTGAGAGAAATGAGGACAATCCGCTTGAAGCTGATGTTATTATTGTTGATGAGATGTCAATGGTAGACATTAGCATTATGAATTCACTTCTTAAAGCTGTTTCGATTGGAACAAAACTGATTCTTGTAGGTGATGTGGACCAGCTTCCAAGTGTAGGTCCGGGAAATGTACTTAAAGACATTATAGAATCCGGATGTTTTCCGGTTGTTAAGCTGGAGAGGATATTCAGACAGGCGGCACAGAGTGAGATTATTATTAACGCCCATAAGATAAACAGGGGTGAGGAGGTAGTACTTAACAAGTACAGCAAGGATTTTCTCTTTGTTCACAGAAACGGTGCTGACAATATTATAAATGCGATGAAAACGCTTATTAAGGACAAACTTCCGGACTATGTAGGTGCCGATGTGTATGACCTTCAGATTCTTACTCCATCGCGAAAATCCAATGTCGGGGTGGAACGTCTTAATAAGATTATGCAGGATTTTCTTAATCCGGCTGATGCTATCAAGCAGGAAAGACAGGTCGGTGATGTTACTTTCCGTGAAGGTGATAAGGTTATGCAGATTAAGAATGACTATCAGCTTGCATGGGAAAAACGAAGCAGATACGGTATTCCAACAGAACAGGGAACGGGCGCATTTAACGGGGATACCGGAGTTATTAGAGAGAATAAGCACATTTGATGAGAATGTAACTGTGAAATTCGAAGATGGCAGATTCGTTACTTATGAATTCTCTCAGCTTGATGAGCTTGAACTTGCGTATGCGATTACAGTTCACAAATCACAGGGAAGTGAGTACCCGGCGGTTATTATTCCGATGTCGCAGGGACCAAGAATGCTGATGAACAGGAATATTCTGTATACGGCAGTTACAAGAGCAAGAAAATGTGTGTGCCTCGTTGGGGAAGAGGAGATATTCAGGCTTATGGCTGACAATGTATCAGAGTCAAAACGATATTCTTCACTCACAGACAGGATTGAAGAAATCAGACATATTGAAGATTTTGGACAATGATAATTGATATGTTTATATGTGATAATGATGACAATAATGGGGGATTATGGATTATAAGAAGGTATTAATGGAGGCAGTTAATGCGGTACTTCCGCCAGCGTGTCCTATGTGTGGAAAGCCGGCACCTTTTGCTGGGGGCAGCAGGGTTGATATATGCCCGGACTGTATGCGCAAGGTGAGCTATGTCAGTGAGCCGGTCTGTCTTAAATGTGGCAAACCGGTTGAAAATGATGAAGTGGAATATTGCAGTGATTGCAGCAGGAAAGAACATGTTTATGACCAGGCATGCGCTGTGTATGAATATTCTAAGTGCATCAAGGATTCAATATACAGATTCAAGTATCACAATAAAAGGGAATATGCAGGTATCTATGCAAAACAGATTGCAGACAAGTGTGGCAGCATGATTCATGCCTGGGCGCCAGATGCACTGATTCCTGTGCCTATTCACAGTTCAAGACTTAAGGAAAGAGGGTTTAACCAGGCAGAGCTGATTGCAGGAGAATTGGAACAGCTTATTGGTATCCCTATGGATTGTGAAGCTCTTGTGAGAGTTGTTAAAACAGTTCCTATGAAAGAACTGGATAATGCACATAGGGTTAAAAATCTGCAAAATGCTTTTCAAGCAGGAGAAAAAGTTGTAAGATATAGTAAAGTTTTAATTGTGGACGATATATATACAACAGGAGCAACATTTGATGCATGTGCTGCAGTACTCAAGCATGCTGGCGTTCAGGAAGTGTATGGGGTAAGTTTGTGCATTGGCGACGGATTCTAGTGCGGATGCGGTTTTGTTTTGCAAAACAATGATGCTTAACAAGGAGGATTTATGGAAGTTAGAAATTGTAAGAATTGTGGAAGATTATATAATTATATCGGGGGCGCATACAGACTCTGCCCTGACTGTATGAAGAAACTTGAAGAAAAGTTTCAGGAGGTTAAGCAATATATAGAAGATAATCCAAGATCTGATATGAGAGATATATCAGAGAACTGTGATGTAAGTACAAGACAGATTGAGCAGTGGATAAGAGAAGAAAGACTGTCGTTCAGTGATGATTCACCTATTGGCATTGCATGCGAAGTATGCGGAGCTACCATAAAAACAGGAAGATACTGTGAAAGATGCAAGTATGACATGGCTAACAGGCTTGGCAGCATGTATGGAAGTGCTACATCGGCCGTAGGCAATGTTGACAAGGAAAGAGCGAGAAGAGAAAAGGCAAGAATGAGATTCCTTGATAAGTAATTAAAGGGTGAAACTTACCCGGATAATTAATTAGCATTTTTTCAAAAGAGGTATAAAGTATTTTGAAAAACCGTCCGATATCTTACACATAAAGCAGGAGTTATCTGTTTTAATTAATAGAAAGTGAGGCGGTTAATATGCGTATAGATGCTTATAATGCTGTTAATCAGATATATCAGACCAGCCAGATTTCTAAAGCTAAGGCTACAGCAAAGACATCATCGGCTAGTGATAAGTTTGAAATTTCTGACACAGCCAGGACATATCAGACAGCCAGAACAGCAGTGAGCGCGGCTTCCGATGTTCGGGAAGATAAGATTGCCGATATCAAGGCACGCATGGCAGCAGGAACATATAATATCAGTTCAGAAGCTGTTGCAGATAAGATTTTGAACAACATTTCTACATTAACATTTTAGCGGGGTTTTATTAGATGGCAAGTTTGATTGATTCTTTGATTAATATAATGGATGATGAAAACAGACAGTATACAGCACTGCTGGACTTGTCTAATAATAAGACTGCTGCTATTGTTAATGGCAATGTTGAGCAGCTTCAGGAAATATTTGGGAAAGAGCAGAAGCTGATTGATGTAATCACAAGACTTGAGACGGAACGAGAGGCGTGTGTTACAGACATATGTAAGATTTTGCATCTGTCACCTTCAGAGGTTAAAGTCAGAGAGATTGTAAGACTTTTGGAGAAGAAGCCTAAAGAACATGATGCACTTGAACAGTCGTATCTTAATCTTAAGAATACTGTTAAACAGCTGACAGAAGTTAATGATAATAATAAGCAGCTTCTTAAGCAGTCTATGGATATGATAGAATTCGAGATTAATCTGGCCAGGAATGCAAGCATGGCACCACAGACAGCTAACTATGGAAAGGGAGCTTATGAGGAGAACAGCGGCTTAGGCGGTGGCAGTTTTGATGCAAAGCAGTAATGGCTGCATGAATGATTTTACATTTATAATTGGATATTATCACGGATGATGTATATGTGCTTATCCGTGTTCGGGAATGAGCCACATTTTCACAATGAGAATGTGGCTTTTTTAAGCCCTGAGGGGTGTTTTATCAGAAAAATGTGTCGATATACATATCAGATGATTTTAAATTTTAAGAAAGAGGTGACCTTATGGCTAACGGAATGGCGGGGCTGTTTATTGGAACAACAGGGCTTAAGACAGCACAGACAGCACTTAATACAACAGCACACAATCTGTCAAATATTAATACATCGGGATATACAAGACAGCAGGTCACATTTTCAGATACACAGTATGTAAGAGTGAATACCAGTGATAAGGTGAGTTCACCGGATTATGGACTTGGTGTTGCGGTTTCTGAAGTGAGAAGAATAAGAGACCAGTTTATAGATCAGGCATACAGAAATGAAAATTCCAGACTTGGATTTTATGAGAGCCAGTATAAGGCGATTGAAGAGATAGAAGACCAGTTTGGCGAGATGCAGGGCGTTACATATGAATCATATCTTATTAATCTTTATAATTCTGTTAATGAGCTGGCCAAGAATCCTACAAGTACAGTAGCGAGGTCATCGCTTATCCAGAATGCAACAGCTTTTATTGAAAAGTCTGAAAATGTATATAAAGGACTGAAGGATTACCAGACAACACTTAATACACAGGTTAAGAATATGGTTGATTCAATTAATAAGCTTGGAGACAAAATCTATACACTGAATAAGAAAATATCAAAGATTGAGTCTACAGGAATTGAGGATGCCAATGATTTAAGAGATGAAAGAGATGCGGCAATCGATGAACTCAGCAAGTATATTGATATTACATATTACGAGAATGACAGCAAGGAAGTAGTTATATCTGCTGAAGGAATTCCATTTATAACAATGGGAGAACTTGCGAAGATGGATACAAGAGTTGTTGAAGGCACGAACCTTGTTATTCCTACATGGCCGGGATATGAAAGAGATGTGTATGATTTAAGTACAGAGGCATCTAATGTAGATGATACAGACAAGGGTGAACTTAAGGGACTTCTTATTGCAAGAGGCAATATGGTTGTTGATTATACGGTTGTTCCTGAAGCACCAAGCAGTTCGGATTATGATATGAGTACTGCTGATGGAAGGGCAGCATATCAGGAAGCATATAACAAATATTACAAGGCACAGGAATATTACAATACTTATATTGAGCCATCTGCAATTCTTAGTGCTATGGCTGGATTCGATAAGCTTGTCAATGGCATTGTTGAGAAGATTAATAATATACTTTGTCCGGAAAAGTCAGAGGTAAGGAATAATCCTTATATGGCGCCAGACGGAACAGAGATTCAGGCAGATATATATACATACAATTCTGTCAGCCAGCAGGTGCTTTTCGACAGATATGGACGCGAGGTTACCGGAACTGATAATGGAGATGGAACATACAGCTTTTCTTCCGGAGAAAAGTTATATATGAGCTTCGGGGGCGCAGAAGTGCCGGTTGATTCATATACATATTCAATGCTTGATATGGACAAGACCGGATATGGAATGGATGATGATAAGACGGTAGGAACAGAGCTATTTTCAAGAAAAGGCACTGACAGATATATTAAGACAACTGATGATTCAGGAAAAACAATTTATATAAGAAATAATCTTAATGAAACAGATTATGAATCGCTTTATAAGCTTGGCAATCTACAGATTAATCCGGAAGCAGCCCAGAATGTTGGAAAGATTCCACTTTCTACAGTTCAGGGAAAAGAAGATTTTGACAGGGCTAAGGAACTGGTAGATGCATGGGATGAAAAGTTTGCGTCACTTAATCCTGATACATATGCCAAATCAGATTTCATGACATTTTATAATAACTTTATTGGAGAGTATGCGACACTAGGAAAAGCGCTTGGCAATTATGTAAGCAATCAGACTACTATGGTTGATGGATATGATAACCAGAGACTTCAGTCTGAGGGCGTTTCTTCCGATGAAGAATTAGAGAAAATGATTAAATACCAGCAGGCATACAATGCAGCATCACGATATGTCAATGTTGTAAATCAGATGTTAGAGCATCTTGTAACATCGCTTGGTAATGCATAAAACAGTCGCAGCTGCTTCACAAATAAGGAGGATTTATGGCATCAACATTTTTTGGATTAACAATTGCATATACAGGATTGCAGGCTGCACAGACTTCAATCAATGTTACATCACATAATCTTGCCAATATTAATACTAAAGGATACACAAGGGAATCTGCATCAACCAAAGCAGCTGATGCGCTGAGAACTTATGCAAGATATGGAACACTCGGTTCAGGAGTTGTTGTTGATGCAATCAACCAGACAAGAGATTCCTACTATGATGAGAAGTACAGGAATAATAATACTAATTATGGACAGTATAATGTTAAGAACAGTTATATGTCACAGATAGAGAATTATCTTAATGAATTTACTTTAAAGGGATATTCCACAGAGTATGAAAATTTCTTTTCAGCACTTAACCAGCTTGACCGTACTCCGGCTGACACATCTGCAAAGAACCAGCTTATTAATAATGCAAAGAGTCTTACAGATTATTTTAATACTTTATCAACTAACTTAAGAAATGTTCAGGTTGATGCCAATAATGAGATTAAAGATGCTGTACAGCAGATTAATTCCCTGGCACAGAATATTTCATCGCTTAATAAGCAGATTAACCAGATTCAGGCAAATTACGGTAACGCCAATGATTTGAAGGATCAGAGAAATGCCTTGATTGATGATCTGTCACAGATTGTTAATATAACAGTAAGCGAAAGTGATATGGGTAACAATCTTACTAATCTTCAGATAACAATCAATGGTAATAGTCTTGTTGATGGGTATAACTACCATACTCTCCAGACTGTTGCAAGGGAGAATCCAAGAAATGTATCTGATGCAGCAGGACTTTATGATATACAGTGGGAGAATGGTCAGGAGTTTTATATTTACAGTGATTCTTTAAGTGGTGAATTAAAAGGACTTATTGATATAAGAGATGGCTGTAATGGTGAAATTGAGAAATACGCATCTACAACAGATGCTGCCGGTAATTCTACATATAAGACAGATGCAGATGGTAATATTCTTACAGAAACTGAAAGCCAGAAGGATAAGAACACACAATATAAAGGTGTTCCATATTATCAGTCACAGCTGAATCAGTTTATACAGACATTTGCATCATCTGTTAATGAGATACTTAATAAGGGTGTAACTTCTGATGGTTCGGCACAGGGGATTTCACTTTTTGTTATGAAGGAAAATTCACAGGCGCTTACAGCAAGCACAGTTACGGTTAATCAGGCTTTACTTGATAACGCAGACCTTCTTGCAACCAAGTACAATGTAAGCGATGGTGAAGCAAATGTAGATTTGATAGTAGACCTTATTAATACTAAAGATGCCAGAATATATGATGGCGGTACAGGTTCATTTTTCCTTGAGAGTATCGTCAGTGATATGTCAATAGATTCAAGTAAGGCAATCAATTTTACAAAGAATTATATGAATCTTCAGACAACTATCCAGAACCAGAGACTTTCTGTAATGGGAGTTGATACGGATGAAGAAGCAATGGACCTTGTAAAATTTCAGGAAGCTTATAATCTCAGTTCAAAAATGTTAAGTGTTATGAATGAGTTATATGACAGACTTATAAATAACACGGGAGTATAACAAGGAGACAAAATTATGAGAATCACTAACCAGATGATGATTAACAGTTCGATTTCGAATATTCAGGTTAATAAAAATCAGATAAATACTCTGAGTACAGAACTTTCTACACAAAAAAAGATAAGCAAGCCATCTGACGATCCAATTATTGCGATAAGGGCATTAAGACTTCGTTCGAGTCTTGATGAGGTAACCCAGTATCTTGGAAAGAATATACCGGATGCATCATCATGGCTTAGTGTTACACATGATGCACTTGATGAAAGTAACAGTATTATCAAGGATTTATACAAATATTGTGTGCAGGGCTCTACAGATTCTTATTCAGAATCTGAAAGAAATACTCTTGCAGAAAGTCTTAATAAGCTTGTGGAGGCTTATTATGAACAGGGAAATGTAGATTATGCAGGAAGATATGTATTTACGGGACATGCAACTGACAGACCGCTTACATATCAGTCCGATGCAGATGCTAAGAATGTTGATTATTCAATTACCCAGAATTTTACAAGGGAAGATCTTTCTACAAAGACAGCATATACTAATGCCTACAGTAATGATGATATATTAAATCTTACAGTTAAGACAGATGCTAATGGAAATATAATTACACCTAATATCCAGAGTGTAAACAGAATACAGTTAGCTTATGATGAGATTAATGGCGGAACATTTACATTAGGAATGGGAAATAATAATTCTGCAAATGTTACTATCAATGCAGATGGAACAGTTACAATGAATGGCAGCCTTACAGCTGATATAACTCAAGCAGATGGCAGTGTTGTGCAGAATCAGGTAAGCGTTGTTACAACATCAGATCCTGACTATATTCCGGGAGATAATGAGATTGCCATAAATGCAACAACAGGGGAGCTGCTTCTTGGACAGAATGTATATCAGTCTGTATACCAGAATAATGAATTCTCAGTTACATATGAAAAGAGCAATTTCATAAAGGGTGATATAGACCCGACAATGTATTTTGACTGTGTTGATAATAATACAGGAGTTGTATATGATAAAAAGAGTGAGGATATTGAATACATAGTTAATTTCTCACAAAAGTTAAAGGTTAATACAGAGGCTGACGAGGCTTTTAACATATATCTTGGTAGAAACGTTAATGACCTTGTAAATACAGTTCAGAATGTTCTTGATATTGATGCCCAGATATCTAAGGTTGAATCAATGCAGAAGGATTCGCAGTATAGCGATGATGCTTCACAGGAAAAGCTTAAAACTATTATGGAAGGACTTACAAAGCAGAGAGATTTTGCAAAGTCTGAGATGAAGAATGCTTTTGAGGCAGGAATTGGTCAGATGCAGGGATATATGGATCAGGTATCAAATGCTAAGGCAGATGTTGGAAACAGACAGATAAGACTGGATCTTACTAAGACACGACTTACAGAACAGAAGACTAACTTTACTGATTTGAAGTCACAGAATGAAGATATTGATCTTGAGGAGATTGTTGTTACATATACATCAGCAGAGCTTGTATATCAGGCAGCATTATCAGCAGCCAGTAAGGTTGTACAGCAGTCACTGCTTGATTTCCTCAGATAGTAAGTTTTAGCAGGATATGTAGCAGGGATAAAGGATAGATTATAAAATTGGAGGTTTGACATGAAAGTACAGACTAAATGGTTTGGAGAGATTGAAGTTAGTGAGGATAAAATCATCACATTTGATAAGGGAATTATTGGATTTGAGGACTGGAAGAAGTATACTCTTGTGTATGACGCAGAGAAAGAGGAGAATATATCAATTATATGGCTTCAGGCGATTGATGAGCCAACACTTGCACTTCCTGTCATGAAGCCGGAATTTGTGTTTGAGACATATGATCCTGTTGTTGAGGATGAGCTTCTTAAGGCTCTCGGAGATGATATACAGGATGATAATATCAGAGTGTACTGTGCGCTTACGGTACCACGGGATATTACTAAGATGACAATTAATCTTAAAGCTCCTATCATTGTTGATTTTGATACGATGAAGGGAATACAGCTTATAGCAGATAATTCTGAATATCAGGTAAGATATCCTATATACGATATTCTAAAGAAGGAGGAGAACTAATATGCTCGCATTATCAAGAAAGAAAGACGAAGCAATCATTATTAATGATGATATTGAGATTACAATAATCGAAATCAAGGGCGACCAGGTAAAGCTTGGCATATCAGCTCCGAAGTCAGTACCTATATATCGTAAGGAAGTGTATGCACAGATACTTGATTCTAATAAGGAAGCAGCAAGTTCGGTTGATGTGAAGACTCTTAACCAGTTATTTAAGAAATGATTTGTTTTATTTGTGTATATTTTTGTCCAAAGGGTTAAATTTTACTTAACATTTTCCGATATATGCAGTACAACATGAATGTAACTACAGGATAAAGTTTTGTTTTCACACGGAGGTGGAATTGTATCATGGGAATGGAAGTTAATGGAGTAGCGGCAGCGTCAAGCTACCAGAGCCAGAATTTACAGGCTGCTAAGCCGGTATCACAGGTAAGCAGTGTTACATCAGCTACAGATAAGAGCAATGAGGTTGTTGTTGATTCAGCAAAGTCAGCAGCATCTAATGTAGCAGTTTCTGTAGGACAGGCAGCAGACAGTGAGAAGAATGGCAACAACGCTAATGACAATGACAAGGCAAAGAAGCAAGCTGAATCTATGGCTGATGTTAAGGATATAAGGAAAGTCCTTAACAACAATACGATTGCAGAATTCGGCTACAACGAACCAACTAACAGAATCACAATTAAGATTAAAGATAAAGATACAGACGAAGTTATTAAGGAGATACCTTCAGAGAAAGCTCTTGAGATGCTTGCCAAGGCATGGGAGCTTGCAGGTATCATAGTAGATGAGAGGAGATAAGCTATGGCAATAAGATTATCTGGTATGGTATCGGGTATGGATACAGAATCACTTGTTTCAGCGCTCGTATCATCATATAAGTTAAAGAAAGACAATCTTGTTAAAGCACAGACCAAGCTTTCATGGAAGCAGGAAAAGTGGAAGACCATGAATACAAGTATTTATGGGTTCTATAGCGGAAAGCTTTCAAGTGCAAGATTTTCTACAAGTTATAATCTGAAGACATCAAGTGTGTCTAATGATAAGTATGCTAAGGTTTCTGCAAGTTCATCTGCGGTAAGCGGAACACAGAGACTTAAGGTTAAGCAGCTGGCGTCAACAGGATATCTTACAGGTGGACAGATTAAAGCTGCTGATGGAAGCAAGGTTACAGGTGATACTAAGATATCAGACATAGTTGGAACAACAGATGGTTCTATAAGTTTTAAGACTGCTTCTGGAACCAAGAGTATTGATATAACATCAGATATGAATGTTAACCAGTTCGTATCTAAGTTAAAGGAAGCTGGCGTTAATGCAAGCTTTGATGAGAATAATGCAAGATTCTTTATAAGCTCTAAGGAGTCAGGCAAGGATAACGATTTCTCGCTTGTGGCTAATGACTCTAACGGACTTAATGCATTACAGAAGCTTGGAATATATACAGTTAATGATACTGATTCAGCAGAATACAAGAGACTGGCAGCTTTAACAGAGGGCAGTGATGCATATAATACAGAACTTGAAGGTATGTATAGTAAGATTACAGCTGAGGATACTGCCAAGAGTTATGCTGATAAGTATAATGCAGCCAAGGATAAGCTTGATGCACTGGCAGCAGATGATACTTGGGATCATTCATTGACATTAGATGAATATGTCGCAAAGCTTAAGACAGAGACACCAGATATTCTTAATGCTTATGATAAGTATAAGAAGGAAAAGGTGGATTCAGAGGGCAATACAGTTAAAGATTCTGATGGCAAAGTTGTGTACGAATATGACACAGAGGCTATGGAAAAAGATGGTGTCAAGGATGAATATGAGGCTGCGGTAAAGAAAAAAGCGTCTAATGAATCACTGATTAAGGTGTATGATGATAATTCCAAGGTTATTGAGGATACTAAGGATTATGTAACAATCGGCGATGATGGAAAAGCTGTGGCAGATGCTTCTAATGCCAATATATTACAGGAAGTAAACGATACTAATGCTGACAGACAGGCTAAAGCTAAGGCATTGCTTGACTCTAAGATTGCAATGGCATCAAATGTTGCTGGTAGTGCGTCATCTTCAGGTGCTGTCAGAATAACAGGACAGGATTCAGAGATTGAGCTTAATGGGGCAACATTTACTAACAACTCTAATAACTACTCAATCAATGGTCTTACAATTGAGGCAATGGAAGTTACTGGTAATGATGAAGTAACTATCACAACCAACACGGATGTAGATGGCATATATGATATGATTAAGGGCTTCCTTAAGGATTATAACGATCTTGTCAAGTCTGTAGATGTTGCCTACAATGCGGCAAGCTCTAAGGGCTATGAGCCTCTAACAAGTGATGAGAAAGATGCAATGTCTGATGATGAGGTTAAGAAGTGGGAAGAAAAGATTAAGGATTCACTTCTTAGAAAAGATTCAACACTTGGAAGCGTTCTTGATACTATGAAGAATGATATGGCAAGATCATTCAAGGTGGGAGATAAGTCCTATTCACTTTCTAGTTTTGGAATAGCCACACTTGGATATTTTAATTCTCCAGAGAATGAAACAGGTGTATATCATATAGATGGTGATAAGGATGATTCTAAGACATCAGCTAATACAGATAAACTGAGAGAAATGATAGCAAGTGACCCTGATACGGTTATATCATTCTTTTCACAGTTATCTACACAATTGTATACTGATCTTGGAAAGAAGATGGCAGCATCATCAACAAGTAGTGCTTATACTATATATAATGATAAGCAGATGAATACACAGTATTCAGAGTATAATACTAAGATATCAGAAGCAGAAGATAAAGTTACTACATGGGAAGATTATTATTATAGTAAGTTCTCAGCAATGGAATCAGCATTGGCTAAGATGAATGCGCAGTCATCATCGTTGACAGGTTTATTCAGTTAATTATAGAATATATTAAATTATGGGATATCCATATATCATGGAGGAGTTATGGCGTTTAATCAGAATATCGCACAGGAGTATAACCGTAATAAAATTCTTACAGCAAGTCCGGCAGAGCTTACACTTATGCTTTATGAAGGGGCAATTAAATTCTGTAATATTGCATTAATTGCTATAGAGAAGCAGGACTATGAAAAAGCAAATATTAATATTAAGAAAGCTGAGAACATAATAACGGAGTTTAAGGTGACACTTAATCATAAGTATCCGGTTGCTAAGGATTTTGAAAATGTATATAATTATATATATTCATTATTGGTTGATGCTAATATTAAAAAAGACACTGAGATACTTAATAGGGCACTTGATGAAATCAGGGGCATGAGAGATACATGGAAAGAAGTTATGAACCGAACAAGGTCAATGAATAAGTAGGAGACAGGTATGACTACTAATTATCTTCAGATTATGATAGACAGTCTTAAGAAGAAGAAGGATATTCTTGATAAGATTATAGTTCTTAATGAGACTCAGAATAAGATACTTTCTAATACAGAGTTTGATCATGATGTATTTGAAAATAATATGCATGAAAAGGGTGAATGCATTGATGAATTGGAGAAGCTTGATGAAGGCTTTCAGAGTGTATTTGACCGTATTAAGGAAGAACTCAGTGATAATAAACAGATGTATTCTGATGAAATCGAAACTATGAAGACACTTATTAAAGCAGTTACAGAACTTGGCGCTAAGATAGAAGTTCAGGAAGCTCGAAATAAGGTTAAGGTTGAGGCAATGTTTCGCAGGGAACGTCAGGAGCATAAGGAAGCTAAAAGAAGTGCTTCAATGGCGAAGTCATATTATCAGAATATGAGCCGTGTAAGTGATGAACCTCAGTTTATGGATACGAAGCAGTAAAAGTTTTTTAAAAAGTTATATTACGGACTAAAGTTTTGGTACTAAGGTCCGATATATAAAGTACAAGGGAACAGAAAGTTTCCTGTAAACCATAACTAGATGCAGCATGGAAGCTGCATCACAATATAATTTCAAGGAGGAAAATATTATGGTAGTACAACACAATTTATCAGCAATGAACACAAACAGACAGATGGGTGTAGTTACAAGCGCACTCCAGAAGTCAACAGAGAAGTTATCATCAGGTTATAAGATTAACCGTGCTGGTGATGATGCAGCTGGTCTTTCAATCTCAGAGAAGATGAGAAGCCAGATCAGAGGTCTTAATAAGGCATCTGATAATGCACAGGATGGTATCTCTCTTATCCAGGTAGCTGAAGGTGCTCTTAATGAGACACATTCAATTCTTCAGAGAATGAATGAGTTAGCAACACAGGCTGCTAACGATACTAACACATCAACAGACAGAACTGCAATAAAGGCTGAGATTGATCAGTTAACATCAGAAATTAACAGAATCCAGTCAACAACACAGTTCAATACACAGAATCTGTTAGATGGAAAGTTCACAGGAAAGAATCTTCAGGTTGGTTCTCTTAAGGGACAGACAATCAAGATCAGCATCAGCAACATGAATGCTAAAACATTAGGTGTTAGTGGACTTACAGTTGATAAGAACAGTACAGCTGGAGTATCAATGTCAAAGATTCAGGCAGCTATTGATAAGGTATCAACACAGAGATCTAATCTTGGTGCACTTCAGAACAGACTTGAGCATACTATCAACAATCTTGATACAACATCAGAGAATACATCAGCAGCAGAGTCTCGTATCCGTGATACAGATATGGCTGATGAGATGGTACAGTACAGCAAGAACAACATCCTTGCACAGGCTGGAAATTCAATGCTTGCTCAGGCTAATCAGCAGACACAGGGAGTTCTTTCACTTCTCGGTTAATAATTATTACTACTATAAGCAGAAGAGTCGGTGCTTGCACCGGCTCTTTTTGTCTTTAAAGAAAAAGGGGTACATTAATGAAATTTGACAAGAGTTTTTTTGAAGCGGAAGTAAGAGATGGATTTTATGTAACATCAGAGATGAAGCAGGTGTGGGCTGCACAGCTGGAAGTCCTTAATGATGTAGATAATGCATGTAGAGAGAATGGAATACAATATTTTGCAGAATGGGGAACACTGTTAGGTGCAGTCAGACATCATGGGTTCATACCATGGGATGATGATATGGATATATGCATGAAAAGACCTGATTATAATAGGTTTTTGGAGATAGCAGAAAAAATAATGCCATCTAATTATAAAATATATAACCTGAAGTCTCATAATAATGATGGAAACATGGTATCAAGGATTATTAATACAGACCAGATTTCATATGATGCCGAGAAATTAAAAAAATATCATGGTGTACCGTATGTTATAGGACTTGATATATTTCCTTTGGATTATATATCAGATAATAAAGAGGATGATGAGCTTCAAAGCAATGTGATTGTTATGATAAGCTCAATCATGAATGTGATAAAAAGCATTCAGGATAATAATGTTCAGTTAGATGAAGAAAATTTAACGCAGATTAATATGCAGCTTAGTCAGGTAGAGAATATATGTGGAGTTACTATAAACAGAGAGGATGATATAGTACAACAGCTCAATATACTTATTGACAGAATGTGTGGAATATACAGAGAGAATGAGGCAGAATATATAACAATAATGCTTTTATGGGTAGGAGGCAAAAACTATCGATTTCCGAAAAAGTATTATGATAAAGCAATAAGAATACCTTTTGAGAATACTACAATTCCTGTTCCGTATGCGTATGATTCTATTTTAAAAAAGAAATATGGTGATTATATGAAGCTTGTCCATACATGGGATTCACATGACTATCCATTCTTTGAGAGTCAGAAAAAAATTATTGAAAATGCAGGAGTAGATATTAACAAATATACAGACGATTATAGAAACTATAATCAGTTTAAGAATAAGATAGAAGAAATAAGAATAGATAAAGAGAAGAAAGATTATAAAGATAAGAAAATGGTAGTATTTATGCCATTTAAAGCAAAATACTGGAATATGATGGCGGGATTATGGAAAGAGTATGAAAGAAGCGGAGAATATACTCTTATTGCCATACCTGCCCCATATTATTATAAAAATATTGATGGAACAATTGAAAAATTTAATGATGATAAGCAGTATCCGGAATATGTTAAGATTGTATCACCAGAGAATTTTGATTTTGATAATGAATATGTAGAAAAAATTATAATTCAGAATCCATATGATTCTTATAATGCAACAACAACTGTGTATCCACAATTTTATGCAAAGAAGCTGGCAATGTGCACTAAAGAATTGATATACATACCTTATTTTGAAACAGAAGAAATTAATCCATCGGATATGAGAGCTTATGTAAGTATGGATTCATATGTAACAATGCCTGGAGTTGTATATTCAGATAAAGTTATTGTCCAGTCTGAAGGTATTAAGGAATTGTATGTAAAAAAGTTATCTGAATATTTTGGTGAAGAGACAAGGGATATATGGAACACTAAAATTATTGGAAATGGAAAGCATTATATTGAGATGGAAAATTCCGATTCAAAGTATGATGATATACCGGAGAAATGGAAGGGTTATATAAAAAAATCGGATGGTTCTTATAAAAAAGTAATATTGTATTTTATATGTACAAATGATGTCCTTGAAAATGGACACAGAGTATTTGATAAAATAAAAAGGTCTATGGATACATTTTTAGAATATGAGGATAGTGTGGTTCCATTGATGATGTTTGAATCAAACATTGATGAAATATTACAAATGGAAAATCCAGAACTGCTTGAAGATTATAATGAAATTAAAATGAATTTTACTCAATATATTGTTAATGAAAATGAATTGGATAAGGCCATGAATTTGTGTGATGCATTTTATGGAGATGCAGGATCAGAGGCGCAATTATGCAGAAATTCAGGTAAGCCAGTTATGATTCAGAATGTAGAAATTTAGAACATACGATAATAAGGAGTGACTAGCTGCGTAATGTTAGAAAAATATTTTGAAGATGAAGTCAGGGATGGCTTCTATGTTCCATCAATGATTAAACGCTCATGGGCTGTGGCATTAGATGTGCTTTCAGAAGTTGACAGGATATGCCGGAAATATGATATTAAGTATTACGCAGAGTGGGGAACTTTATTGGGAGCAGTAAGACACGCAGGATTCGTACCGTGGGATGATGATCTTGATATTGCTATGCCAAGAAATGACTATATTAAATTCTGTCAGGTTGCGAAGCAGGAATTAAAAAATGGATATGAAATATTTAATTTTAAAAATCATGATAATTTTCATCATTTTCTTGCAAGAGTAACCTGTACCAGCAGGATATGTTTTGAGGATAAGTATTTAAAAGAACATCATGGATTTCCTTATATTGCAGGATTGGATATATTTGTACATGATAATGTTTCAAGGGATAGAAAAAATCAGGAACATTGTGAGAAAATAGCAGAATATATAATAACAGTGGCTGATAATATTGCGGATGGCAGTATGAATAGTGAGCAGGAGAAAGATGCTTTAAAAAGAATCAGTCAGTTATGTAACTGTGATGTATCTGCATATCAAAATAAAGAGGAAGAAAGAATACAATTATATACTCTGGCAGAAAATATATTTGCTGCATTTAAAGATGATGATTGTGATGAAATGACACAGATGATGCCTTGCAGCATGTATGGAAACCATATGAGAATTCCTAAAAAATATTATGATGAGATAGTCAGAATTCCATTTGAGAATACGACGATTCCAGTACCGATAGGCTTTGATGCTATGCTTAGCAAGAGATATGGAGACTATATGAAATTGGTAAGAAATACCGGTGGGCATAATTATCCGTTTTATGAATCTCAGAAAAAGCAGTTGGAAGTACTGATGGATTTTAAATTGCCACAGTATACATTTGATGGAAAGAAAGCTGTAAGAAATGATGATGCGGCAAATACAGGATATAAAAAAATAATAACTGATGTGATGCATAGTGTAAAAGAAGAAATTGAAAAAATCGGACATCACATTAACAACGGGAAATTCTGGACTGATAATCAGACGGAAGATATTATTAAAAATGTTCAGGAAAAACTTGCTGATATTCAGCAGGCTTTGATTGAAACTGGCAATCTTATAGAACAGATAAAAGGCGAAAATACGCAAAGTGTCAAATGTATTGAAAAATTTTGTGACACATTATATATGGTTTATCAGGGAAATACATATGACATAACAGGTGAGTTTGATAATTTGAATTCTGTTATAGAAAATGAAATAATAATGCGGAAAGAAATAGTTATTATGCCGTATAGAGCTGCTGACTGGAGTTATGTAAAAAATATATGGGAACAGGCAGAAAAGAATCCAGAGACAGATGTGATAGTAGCTGTATTACCATACTATTATAAGGAGTATGATGGCAGTGTAAAGGAATATGTCAATGAACTTAATGATTTTCCAGAAGAGATAAATGCAATAGATATATGTAGTTATAATTTAGAACTCCATCATCCTGATATGATATATATACAGAATCCATTTGATAATGAAAATAAAGCAGTCAGCGTTTATAAAGAATACTATTCTGATATTTTAAAGAAGAATACTGATAAACTGGTATATGTCCAGTCATTTCATCTCGAAGAATTCAGCAGTAATGATGAGAGGGCATATAAGAATATGTCGTCTTACTGTACGGTTCCGGGAGTGGTAAATGCTGATGAGGTATATGTACAGTCTGATAATATGCGAGAAATATATATTAAAAAGCTGACTGAATTCGCAGGAGATAACACAGAAGATATATGGCGCAAGAAAATATGTGTTAAGCCGGAATGGATGAATGACAAGAAAGAAACAACCAGCCATGCAGGCGGTAAAAAGAGAATATTATTTTATACATCTATAAGTGGCATTATGCAGAATCAGGATGGGGCGGTGGAGAAAATTGAACGGGTTCTGAAAACATTTAAACAATATTCAGAAGAAATAGAAGTTATATGGTGTGTTCAGGAATTGGTTGATGCAGTACTCCCAAGTCTTAACAGAAAGTTATATGAATGTTTAAATAATATAAGGAATAATTATATGCTTGAAAAAATCGGACATGTATATAATGATAAAGATAAGAAATTGCTTTGTTCGTGTGATGCATATTATGGAGATACATCCCCGGTTGTACAGGAGTACAGGAATAACGGGAAGCCAGTTATGATAATGGATTATATGGTTTAATGTTAATGCAATAGTTGAGAATATGATATAAGGCGAGGTGCAATTAATGGGGGTATATCTGAGTCTTGGAAATGATGAAAAAGCATATTGTATGTCGTATTGGCATATATGACAGGAATATTACCAATTAAGAAATAATATGGAGAACATTCGACATTGAACATGTTTCATGAGTATTTGATGACTAATTAGTGTAAATTGGTAGATTATAAAGGTTTTACAGATGAAGTGATAGAATTATGTATTTAGTATGATATGCCATATAAAAATGAAGTGGTATGGGATTTGGTAGTTATGAACTTAAAGGCGTTTGGATATATAATTCAAGGCCTGTAGTTTTGATACTTAGGTGGCATGATTTTGATAGTTATTGGATTAAGATAGAAACATATGAAGCATTAAAAGAATATACAGCTTGATATGTACAACCTTAAGAAATTTGTAAAAGGGCTTAAAGAGGAGAAAGTGTACCTGTGAAAGCAGCTTAGTTCCCCCAAAATGAAACAACCATAATTATTACAGGAGATGTCCATCGAAAGGAGGGGAATCCTGTTGGACATGAAAGGTGAGCTGCCATATAGGTATGGGTATACATCGAGGTCATTTAAAACGGATAGTGATAATGTTTTATTTAGTGTACACATTATTATATATCTGCTCTGTATTAGGTAAAGATTACTCTATAACCCTAGTCCTATTCAATAACAAGTATCGAAAGGTATTGAATTTATTGGAAAATACTTGATTATATGGAGAGGTTAATAAACATCTGAAAAGTCCCGATATAAATATATGATATAATATCCCGTAAACAGGGAAATTATAATAAGTAGTTTATGATAGCTCTATGTATGGATATACAGAATTTTTTATAAAGGTGAATGAAATGAATAGACAGTATATAAATTTTTCTTTGAATGCTTGTTGTATTTGCACAACAAGTAAAGTAGTGTGGTTTGTGCATTGGGGGATGCCGGCACTTTTTAAATATAATTTTGAAAGGGAAAAAATAATTCTTGTAAGGGAAATTCCGAATGTTTCATATGGAAAAGCTGGAAGCGGATTTAAAACAATAATAGAAATTAATGATAAATTATTTTTAATCCCGTGTAGAGCAGATAACATAGTTGTTTATGATATTAAACAAGACAAATTCACAGAAATAGAACTTAAATCTCCAGCAGAGGTGATGTTTTCAAAAGGGTTTTTAATAAATGGAAAAATATATTGTATTCCTTATTTATATGATTGGATTGTTTCTGTGGACATAGACACATATGATATTGAATATTTGATAAATTGGAAAAGTGAATTAAATATTATAGGAGATGGATTGAATATAGATGCTGCGAGCATAGCTAAAGAAACAATTTTTTGCATAATTCCAATGACGAATGTATTGATTAAATTTAATTATATTAGTAAAAAAATAGAATTAGCAAGGATAAATGGACTTTCAAATATTATAAGTATTTGTTGTATAGATCAAAAAGTATATGTATATGATAATGATTCTATGGAAATATGTATATTAGATTCACAATTAAAAAATGTTGAATTTAAAAGAAAAATTAATGTAAAGAATGTTGATTTGCATAGTGTTTTGAATACATACATCGTAATAGATTGTATACATGAGTCGAAACAATTTTATTATGATAAAAACTTAAATTATGTTAGAGAATCCATTCATAATTGCACTGAAAAAAAATATATGAAATCATTTTATTCTGTATCTTGTTGGAGCGATTACAATGCTCATAATAATTTACAGTGTGTTTTATATGAAGATGATGAATTGCAGGTATTTAATAAAAATGCTAGTAAATCTTACAATATTAGAATTACAGAAAATGAGGCTGTTTGTATTAGAAAAGAACTAGCAAAAGAATTAAGTTTTTACGAAAATCCTTTGATGAATTTAAATGATTGGATAAAACAATTGATATAGGAAGGATAGGATATGGAAGATATAATATTAACACCGTTTTGCTTTGAAAGTATAATAATGTATCATAAATTGAGATTACAAGGGTACAATGTTATTAGTTTTTTTGATAGAAATATTTATCTACAAGGGAAAATATATAAAAGTATAGATGGGGATTGTAGAGTTGAATATCCATGGAGATGTTTTTCTTCAAAAGTAATTATTTGTAAAAATGAGTATAAAGATGAAATTATGGAACAGATGTTATCATTTGGATACAGTAATTCAAACATTTGTTTTGTAAATGATTTTAATTTTGAAATGAGTAATATAAATATTTGGAGAAGAGTAAATGTTGATTCATTGTATGATATATGGGGGTATTCTGATGGACAGAAAATAATTAATTTAAAAAAGCATATTAGATTAGCCAACATAATAAAAGAAAATAGGCAAGAACAATTTTGGGGACAAAGAAGAGAAGAATATTATATAGATAATGATGGTATACATTTTATTTTTTATAGACTTGAAATAGACTTAACATCGAGGTGTACATTAAAGTGTAAGAAGTGTTGCAATATGATGCAATACTATCAAAATCCCAAAGATATCAATGTGGAAACGATAAAAAATGATTATTCGAGAATGATGGAAATAATTGATTGGACCGATGACATTATGCTTATTGGGGGAGAACCATTTTTATATGGACAATTGAGAGAAATAGTTGAATATATATTTCATGAGAAAAATACATCTGAAAAAGTTGGTGTGATTCGTATAGTGACAAATGGAACTATTATTCCAAGCGAAGATATTTTTGAAACTTTTTCAAAATGTAATGTTCATGTTTTAATTTCAAATTATGGTCTTCGAAGTAGAAATATAAATAAATTGATAGATGAATTGGTAAAACATAATATTAATTATGCAGTTCAAGATACAACACAGTGGTGTGATGTTGAACAATATGTTGATGGTATAGAAGAAGCAAATGACATAAATTTTATTAAAAATAAAATTGACGATTGTATAACATTATGTAGAACAATAGATTCAGGAAAGTTTTATATGTGTGCACATCTTAAATCACTAAACGATTTACAAGCTTTGCCAAGTGAGATACCTAAATGTTACATAGATATATATGAATCTAATGTCAAGGAGTCATTGCTAAAATACTTAAAAAGGGATGTTCATTATTTTAAAGCCTGTGCATGGTGTAATGGTTGCTCAAAAGATATGTGGGATGGAATGAAAATATCTGTGGCAGAGCAAACTTCTAAACCATTGGAGTATGTAAAGTATTAAATGGAGGAGATTGTATGTATATTACAAACAATAATAATTGTTGGTATACAAATATAGGAGAAGCATTTATTGACATTGGGGTAAAGAACATATTTAAAAATATTTCGAAAGACAATAAAAATATAATATTTAATACAATATCACCCATGTCAAAATTCTATATTGGTAATATGTATGCGGGGAAGGAAATACTAAAAAATGTTATGGATCCTGCAGATTGGATAAAAACAGATTTATTTATTCTTCCTGGAATGTTTGGAAGTATAGAGTTTGTAAAAAAAAGTTTCTCAATAAATATGGCTAGAAAATTGAAAGAAAATGGTTCAGAGATTGCTTTCCTTGGATTTGGAGCGTGTGAATATACAGAACAAGAGAGAAAAATTGTTTTAGAAGCAATGCAACAATTGAAACCATTATTTGTTATAACTAGAGATGATAAAACATATCAAATGTATAAGGATTATGTGAATTGTATAAAAGGATTGGATTGTGCTTTCTGGGTAAATGACAATTTTAATCCTGCTGGTATGAGTCTTAATAAAGAATATATTGTTTCGACATTTAACAGATCTGATGAACCTGAGAATGTTGCTAATGTAACGAAAAATTTAATTCATCCTTGGCATATGCCATATTATTTGAATAAAAGTAAAACTCGATTTTTGGCTAAAGAAAATTTAATGGTTTCAGATAATCCATATGATTATATTACTTTATATGCAAATGCGAAAACAGTATATACAGATTTAGTTCATGCTACAATTATCAGCCTGTTATATAATACACCAGTAAAATATTATAAAATTGATAATAGGCGAGATGCATTTGAGTCTGTTAAATATTTAAAATATGATAAAGATGGATTTATGTCAATTGATAATTGCAAGTTGAATGAAGAAAAGAAAGAAATAGAAAAAATCATAAATGTAATTATAAAAAATAAATGGAGAAAATAATTAATGAATAAATATATTTTATTCGGTGCGGGAGTATACGCAAGAAAAGCTATTGAATTAATAGGTAAAGATAACATAAAATTTATTGTAGATAATAATCCTGAGAAAGCAGGTTCATTATTAGATGGTATAAAAATCTATTATTATAAAGAAAAAAAAGATTGTATTAAAGATAAAGTTATAATTGCTGTTTCTGACAAATATTTTGATGAGATAAAGATGCAATTAGAGCGAGATGGTCTAAAAGATTATATATCTATATCAAAAATTGAATATGAGATAACAAAAAAAAATATTCAAAGCAGATTTGACTTAATTGGCGTATATAGGAAAGCTATAGAATGGATATTAAAGAATTCTATAGATAATAATCGAATAATATGTAATTCTCAAAAACGGAAGGGATATCCAGAAGTTACAGGATATTATATACCATCTTTAATGAGGTGGGGATATAGAGATCTTGCTTATAATTACTCGTTGTGGCTTCTTGATAAAAAAAAGATTAATGGATCATGGTATGATACGGATGACACTGCACCATATATATTTGATACCGCTCAGATATTAAAAGGATTATTAGCGGCAAGAAAATTACATAGCAATAAAAGTAGAATTGATTCTGTAATTAAGGAAGGCTGTGAATGGATTTTTAGTTGCATGACAGAGGAAGGACAATTAGAGACTCCAGATAAACAATGTTGGGGTAATAATGAGAATATGTGTTCAGAGTTGATACATGTATATTGTTTATCGCCATTGATAGAAGCAGGAAGGTTATTTAAGAAACAGGAATATATTGAGAAAGCAAAAAAGATACTTGATTATTATAAAACAAAGTATTATGACAAAATTGTGAATTTTAGTTTGTTATCTCATTTTTATGCATATGTTGTTGAGGCAATGTTAGACTTAGGAGAAATAGATTTAGCTAAAGAAGCAATGAATAATATTGCAAATTATCAGAAAAAATCTGGGGCGGTACCTGCATATAACAATGTGGACTGGGTTTGTTCTACTGGATTATTTCAATTGTCTTTAATATGGTTTAGATTAGGAAATCTTGAAAGGGGAAATAAAGCATTTGAATATGCGTGTAGATTACAAAATAAATCCGGCGGTTGGTTTGGAAGTTATATCTCAGAGGAAAATGCTGAAGAGAGAAATACATATTTTCCTTCAGAAGAAATTAGTTGGGCCAATAAATATTTTTTAGATGCGTTATATTATAAGAATAAAGCAGAATTCGAAGCAACATATGATTGTTTTTTAAGTGAAATTGATATAAACGATGAGCGATATTCTGTAGTTAAAAATGTGGTTTCGGAGTTTAATAATATTAGAGTTTTAGATTTGGGCTGCGGTAAAGGACGCTATTTGAAAAATCTTTTAGATGATTTACCACAGAATAGATATTTTGGTGTAGATATTTCCGAGAATGTAATGAAAGGATTAGAAAACCTTTCAGTCTATTGCAAGGTTGGTCTTTTGACGGATATACCATATGATGATGACGAGTTTTCTGTGGTTTATACCTGTGAGGCACTCGAACATGCAGTTGATATCAATAGTGCACTTAGAGAAATGGCGAGAGTAACGAAATCTGGCGGAAAAATAGTTATTATTGATAAGAATGATGATTGTTATGGAGAGTTAGAAATAGGCGCTTTAGAACAGTGGTTTAATATTGATGATTTGAAACATTTGATGGATTTATATTGTGATAATGTTGAAGTGAAAAAAGGACTTAAATGTAAAGGAGTGTACAATTCTAATCTGTTTACTGCTTGGATTGGAACAGTAAGGTGAGAACATGAAGGTAATGTCAATATTTGGAACAAGACCCGAAGCCATAAAAATGTGTCCGGTTATAAAAGAACTTGAGAGTAGAGAAAAAATAAAAAGTGTTGTATGTTTAACAGGACAACATAAAGAGATGCTTCAGCCTGTTATGAAATTGTTTGAAATAAAAGAAGATTATAATCTTCGGATAATGACAGAAAATCAATCATTATCTAGTATTACATGTAAAATTTTGGATATGCTGGAAGAACTATTAAATAAAGAAAAACCAGATATGATACTTGTTCATGGCGATACCACGAGTGCTTATGCAGCAGCATTATCAGCATTTTATCATAATATTCCTGTAGGTCATGTGGAAGCAGGACTTAGAACATATAATATGCATTCTCCTTTTCCGGAAGAATTTAATAGACAATCAATTGATTTGGTATCTGATATATTGTTTGCTCCAACTCAATATGCTAAAGATATGTTGCTATCAGAGAAAAAAGGTGAAAATAAAATATTTGTTACAGGGAATACGGTAATTGATGCTTTAAAGACAACTGTTTGTAAAAGCTATAATATTACGGAATGTTGCGAAGATGATAAATTGATTTTACTTACTGCACATAGACGTGAAAATATAGGGGAACCAATGAAAAATATATTTTCAGCAGTAAACAAGATAACAGAGGATTATCCAGAAATTAAGGTGATTTATCCAGTTCATAAAAATCCAAAGATTAGAGAGATTGCAAATCAATTTTTTGCTAATAATAGCAGGGTGAAAATGATCGAACCAATGGATGTTTACGACTTTCATAATGTCATGAACAAAAGTTATTTGATTTTAACAGATAGTGGTGGAATTCAAGAAGAAGCAACATCTCTTGGAAAACCAGTTCTCATATTGAGAGATACTACAGAAAGACCAGAAGGAGTTGCAGCGGGAACATTAAAAATTGTCGGAACCCAGACTGAGAATATATATTTAGAAACAAAGAGATTATTAACAGATAAGGATGAATATAACAGAATGAGCAAATCTGTAAATCCATATGGAGATGGAAACGCATCAAAAACAATTGTTGATATAATCGAAAGATATTTTGAGGGGAAGCTATAATGCCAAAAGTGTCCGTTATTTTACCTACATACAATGGAGAAAAATATATAAGAGAAGCTATTGATAGTATTATAAATCAAACTTTTACAGATTGGGAATTAATTGTTGTTAATGATTGTTCTACGGATAGTACGATTACAATTATAAATGAATATGAAAGAAAAGATTCACGTATAAAAGTAATAAACAATCCATATAATCAAAAATTACCCAAGTCACTTAATATAGGATTTTCTAGTGCAGAGGGAGAATATTTAACTTGGACATCAGATGATAATATTTTTCTTCCAAGTGCATTAGATGAAATGAATAGTTTTTTGGATCAGAATCCTAATAAGATAATGGTTCGAGCAAGATATACAATTATCGATGAAAATGGAAATTATCTTTATGAGCCAGATGGATATGATTCTGAGACGGTTTTTGTAAATAATTGCATTGGCGCATGTTTTTTATATAGAAGGGATGTATTAAGCAAAGTTGGAGAATATAATGCCGAAAAATACCTGGTAGAAGATTATGATTACTGGTTAAGGATATTATTTGAATATAAAGAAATAGGAAGTCTTGATGCAGTTATATATAAATACAGAATACACTGTAGTAGTTTGACTGCGACGAGAAAAAAAGAAATACATAATAAACTTTTGAAGTTGAGAATGGAGTATATTAATCACATAATTGAAAATTTAGAAAATAGAAAAGATTTATTATGTGAAATTTACTATGAATTTAAGCAAGCCAATATGCTTAGTGAAAATTTGAATATGATATTTCATGATATTATTCCTGAATTAAATTTTGATTGTGAAGTTATTGAAAATAGACCTTCCATTGTATATGGTGCAGGTTTGTATGGAGAAAAAGCATACAAAAAGTATGCAGAAATAATATCTTATTTTGCAGACAAGAACAAATATGGTTCTTTGATTCATAATAGAGCTATTATTTCGTTAACAGAACTTCAAAAAATTTATAATGATTATCAAATATTAGTTGCTGCAAGTCCACATAATGTATATTCATTTTTATGTACCCTGAATCAGATTAATATTAGGAAGTGTACAGTGCTGATATTTGATAACGAATAAATAAATAGTAAGGGTGAGAATTTTGGATAAGAAAAAAGTTGTTTTGTATGGCACTGGGAATTTATATAATAAATATTACGATAAGTTTTATGATCTAGAAATTGTTGCAGTCCTTGATAGTGATAACAATAAAATTGGAAAATGTATTAATGGTTATATAGTAAATTCACCTTTGTATTTAAATGAGATTAAATATGATTTTATAATATTGTTAATTGTTGATTATAACAAAGTAATGTATAATTTGATAAATATTGGAATAGATAGGGAAAATATCAAAACTATAGATGATTATAGATTTTTTGAAAAATATCGTGAGATTATTGATGTCAGAGATAATACAGAAAAAAAAGAAATATTAATGGTATCGCATGAAATGAATTACCGTGGAGCACCACTAATGTTATTAAATCTCGCGGATGTTCTTGTTGAATCGGGATTTTGTGTTGATATTGTGTGTGATTCAAAAGGCGATTTATATGAGACATTATTAAAAAAAAAGTATGGATTATTATATTTTACGGACTTCAATTTTGGAGAAAAAGAAATAGAAAAATATTTTGGTGAATATAAGTTGATAATTGTTAATACATTAGCATTATGGAGAATAATTACGAGATTGGAATGTATTAATAAAAAAATAATATGGTGGTTACATGAGGAAGAAAGTGCATATGCAATTTTAAAACCAGATTTTAGTAAAATAAAAATATATAATAATTTGAAAATTTATGGCGTTGGAGCAAAAGCAATTGATGCATTTAAAAAGTTTTGCGCCAAAGATATAAAGATAGATTCTTTTAGATGGGGAATAGAAAATAAGTACAGTGACACAAAATTTGATTATAATAATGGTAAATTGGTCTTTGCTATAATAGGCCCAGATTCTTATATTAAAGGACAAGATTTTTTGATAGATACTTTAAAGAATTGTTCGCGAGATATCTTGAATAATATTGAGGTGTTATTGATTGGCGATATTTCAGAATCTAAAAAAGAAATATATGAAAAAGTTCCAGCAGTAAAATGTTTAGGTATTATGACTCATACTGAGCTTATGGAAATGTATGAAAGGATAGGTGTAATATTAAGTGTTTCAAGAAATGATACATTTCCTGTAGTTTTAATTGAAGCAATGATGAGAAAAAGAGTGTGTATGATGTCTGATGTGGTTGGAACAGCGGAATTTATTTCTAATTATAGAAATGGAATTATTTTTAAGTCAGAGAATTCAAATGATTTAATAAGTTCAATTGAGTGGTGCCTTAATAATAGGAGGAAATTAAACGATATTGCTTATGCTGGATATGAAACATATCAGAAATACTTTTCAAAAGATATTTTTAAACTAAATGCTTGCAGTATAGTTGAAAAATATATTAATAAATAATGGAGCAAATATGGATAAAATAGTTTTATTTGGTGCAGGACAAAAAGGAAGGCAGCTTCTTGGCTTATATGGTGCTAATGTAGTAGCTATTATTGATAACGATGTTAATAAACAAGGGACAACAATAACTGAAGGTACTAATACAGTACCTGTTATTAGTATAAAAAAATATATAGAAGAATACAAAGACGTTCCTGTTATACTTGCTGTTTTAAAATGCAAAGAAATCATAAAGGAATTGGAAAAGGAAGGAATAACAAATTATAAAGTGGAAGATTCCTTGTTTAAAACAGATGATGTTTATCAGGATGATACTATAAGTCATGATAATTGGATTGAATTTTTAAGTGAAAAATTTAATAAAAAAGGAATGCGTGTTTTGGAGGTTGGCTCAAGAATAGTAACAGGTGCATGTAATAGAAGCAAATTTGATAAGGCTGAGTATGTGGGATTTGATTATTATTCTGGACCTAATGTTGATGTTGTAGGAGATGCACATAAATTAAGTGAATATTTTAATGAAAAATTCGACTTGATTTTTTGTGCTTCTGTTTTTGAACATTTGGCAATGCCGTGGAAGGTGTCTATCGAAATGATAAAGTTACTTAAGCTGGGTGGATATGTATTCATTGAAACCCATTACTGTTATGCGAGTCATGAAAGACCATGGCATTTTTTTCAATTTTCAGAAAATGCTTTGGACGTTCTTTTTCCAGAAAAGATGGGAATGTTGTGTGAAAAAAAGGGGTGTAGCAATTTAATTGCAGGAAGGTTTACAGAATATTCTTCTGATTATTTAAAGGATACTTATATTAATGGCATGTATTGCCATTCTGAGTACTATGGAAAGAAGATAAAAGAAATAGATAAGTTATCTTGGGATGATATATTATTAGAAGATGTGTCAAAAGGAACAAAATATCCGTGTCCAAATAGATAACAAGTGTGAAGTGAGAGAAAATATATGTACAGAAGTGCAATTTATGTGGTGTATGATAAAGATAATATTATAGACAGATATGTAGGCTATTTTCTTAATCAATTGAAATCTTGCGTTGATGAAATATATGTTGTCGTTAACAGCAAGGAGATAATCAGGGGTATGGAAAATTTTGAAGCTGCTACAAAGGTTTATTATAGAGAAAATGAAGGATATGATGTAGGGGCTTTTAAAGATGCAATTGTTAATTTTATTGGAATTGAAAAGATAAGAACCTACGATGAGGTGTTATTGATAAATGATTCTTTTTTTGGACCTTTTGTAAGTTTTAAAGATATATTTATTATGATAAATAAAACACAATGTGATTTCTGGGGAGCATCAAAACATAGCAGGTATATAGAAAAATCTTATGAAATTGAAGAACATTTGCAGAGTTTTTTTATTGGTATAAGAAATAGGATGCTGAATACAAAAGAGTTTTATCAATATTGGTTAGATATGCCATTAATTAATAACTATTCTGATGCAATAAGATTTCATGAATTGAGGTTTACAAATTATTTCAAACAGAGAGGATATACATATTCTTGTTTGATGGATGTAGAGGCTAATGACAATGTTAATCCAATGTATAATTATTGCCAATATGCATATATTCAACAGGAATTAGTATTAAAGAGAAATTTCCCATTTTTAAAAAAGAGACCTATAGAAATAGAGTATAAAGATATGCAGACGCAAGAAAATTGGAGCAAGGTTCTTGACTATGTGGATAATAATACTGCATATGATGTGGATATGATTTATGAAAATTTAATTAGATTATATAATCATGCTGATTTGTTCGAAAAATTAAATTTACAATATGTTTTGCAAACAAGGGGAGAAAAAGAAATATCTTTAAAAAATGCAATTGTTGTAATTTGTGGAAATGTTAAATTGATATCGAATGAGATAGATGAATATATTCAACGTATAAAAGATGAGATTAAGGTTATATTTATTACGGAATCAAAAGAAGGCTGTGAAGAATTAAAAAATCAAATAAGAGAATATGAATATGTTTGCTTGATTAATTGCGATATTATTTTGGAGAATAATACTTTTAGTTGTGTTAATAAATCAGCACTTTATGGCGTTTTAGAGAATCTTATAAAATCTAACTCGTATATTTCAAATGTTATGGGAATATTTAAACGAAATAAAAAAATAGGGGCGTTGACAATTCCAGAACTAATACATGCAGACTTTCTAGGTAAAGCATGGAAGAGATGGGTGCAAATACGTCAAAAAATATCATATATTTTAGATTCCAAGCAAATTCATTGTATTTTTTCTATGGATAAAATGCCAATAGTCAATTCTGATAACTTGTGGGTTAGGAGGGAATTGTTAGAGCAAGCTATAGAGTATAATGATAATAAAATAAAAAATGTAGGGTATTTATTAGGTTATGTTGCCCAGAGCAAAGGAATGTTATCAGGTGTGTGTGAAACAGCAGAATATGCGGGAATGAATCAAATAAATCAACAGGGATATTTAAATGCATTAGTAAAACAAATGTATAGGCAGGGAAATAATGTGGATAGCTTTTTGGATATGCAGAAGTCAATTACAAGGGATAAGATTGATAATTTTGTAAAAAAATATAAAAAAATATTGATTTATGGAACAGGGAAGAAAGCAAGAGAATATGAAGATCTTTTATGTATTGACTATGAATATGTGATATCAGATGGAATGACAAAAACTAATAAAGGGGAATTATATCTGTCCCAGGTTGTTCCTGACAATGATATGGGAATTATCGTATGTTTGAATGAATCAAATCAGAGAAAAGTAATTCCGTTATTAGAAAAAAGAAATATTAATTACATGTGTATTTAACAAAATGGAGACCAGCTATGAACAAACGCTTAACAATTTATATGACATACAATAAAAATGGAATAATTGATGATTATATTGTTTATATGTTAAAGCAGTTAGTCAATGTTTCTTCAGATATAATTGTTGTGAGTAATAAAAAGCTTAAGCAACGAGAAAAAGAAAAAATTGCATTTGTATCTGAATACATAGAGCGCGGTAATGAAAAGTTTGATGTAGGGGCATATTCACAAGTTATTAAGGAATTGTATGATAAAAGACAGATTTATGAATATGATGAACTTGTATTAATTAATGATTCTGTATTTGGACCTTTTTTTGATTTAAATGATATGTTTAGTGCTATGGATAGAAGAAAGGGACTGGATTTTTGGGGAATTACCAAAAGAGGCAGATCTGATTTTGATGGTGGAGCTGGAGTTTATCCAGAACATATTCAAAGCTATTTTTATGCTTTTAGAAAAAGTATTATTTCACAGGATGCATTTAAGGAATACTGGCAGCAAGTAGTTGATGAAATTTCAGATTTTAGAAGTGCAATACTTAATTATGAATTTAAATTGACAGAACATTTTGAAAAACTAGGTTTTAAATGGGATACATATTGTGATTGTAATGATTATATTGGAAACAATATAAATAGGAATTTTAGTCCATATCATTATTCTACCTATGAATTGATTAAGGATAAAAGATGCCCTTTTTTAAAGCGAAAACTTTTTACAGGTGATTTTGTAAATAAAGAATACACAGATGCAGTTGATTTAAAAAATGCATATAATTTCATTAAGGACAATACAGATTACGATTTGAATTTGATATGGGATTATGTTTTAAGAGAATATGAATTATCTTCAATCATGAATGCAATGCAGATGGTTGAGATAATAGACAAACCAATACAAGAGGAAAATGAATCCAAAGATAAAGCAGAGTTGTTCTTTTTTATAAAGAGGGATGATGAAAGACTATCATATATAGAACAAAAGGCTAATGAAAATGTTTTAAACAACATTAACGATGAAAGATATCTAGGTAGTATCAAATCGTTGTTTAATAATGATTCCAGATTAGGGGTTCTCATACCGCCGATGAAAACATTTGGAAAGGTGAGTTTAAGTCTTAGTCATAGTTGGATTAATTTAAATGTTTTCGAAAAAATGAAGGATAAATTAGAAATAACAGTTCCTTATTTATTGGATAAAGCTCCTGTTTATCAAATAAATGGATTAGTGTGCAGGAAAGAACTATTATCAAACGATGTTATTAAATTACTGGAATTGGATAAAACAGGTACAATTTTACAGATGATTCCGCTAATAGCACAGGAAAAAGGCTATTACACAAAACAGGTGATTACTAAAGATTATGTTGCCACACAGATTTATAATCTTACAGGGATGTTAAGCGTGTTAGGAGAAAAGATTTCTGATAATGCTAGAAATTATTCTGTCAGAGAAATGACTGACCAGTTGATGGAAGAAAAAATAAAACATTTTTTAGTTTCGGCTAAAAAAGTGTACATATATGGGGCAGGAGAGTTAGCTTGCCGCGTTGCAGAAATTGCAAAAAAATATTGCAATTTAAGGGGAATTCTTGTCAGCGACAAGAGAAGTAATCTTTCGAATATTTGCGGAATTCAGGTTATGCAGTATTCAGAATTAAAATATAAGGATATTGATGTAATTGTTGCCGTAGGAAAGAAAAATAATAGAAATATAGAGAGAATATTAAAAGATGATAATATAAAGAATATTCTTTATGTGGATTAAACAGCAGGATATGGATAAGTTATGAGTAAAATAATAGTGTTTGGAACGGGGAAATATGGTAAAGAAGCATATGATTTTTTTGGAGACGATAATGTTTTATGTTTTGCAGACAATAATGCGGCATTAACAGGGAAATATCTGTATGAGAAGGAAATTATTTTGCCTAGTGATATACAATCTCATTATAAGGAGTACTTAATTATTCTTGCGGCTAGGGAAGAATTATGCATTGAAATGGAATATCAGTTGATGAAGATGGGAATTGAAAATTCATTGAATTTTATTTTTATCAGAGACTATATTCTAAGTGGTCGGATAGATTTTAACGAATTTATTGATAGATACCTTGATGATGCATATATTTATAAGCTTAAATATAAGCAAGAGTTAAGGAAAGAAAAGCAGTGTTTGGAGAAAATAGAATTTTTTCAGCAGATTGCAGATATAAGGCATTTAAAACCAGCAAGGGGAAAGTTAAGAAAAAGACAGAAAGAAAGCTTGGATTTGTTAATAAAGGTTGATAGATATGCTAGGAATATAGGGCTTAATGTTATTCTTGAAGGAGGAAATCTTTTAGGCGCAATTCGGAATGGGGGATTTGTTCCATGGGATGATGATATAGATGTTGTTATGTTACGGAATGAATACAATTAGTTTATTCAATATTTGTATCAGAATGGGCTGCTTCTGATTCCGGATTCATCACCTGGGGACTACAAAAAAATCAATTTTCAGATAAGAAACTTAATAAAAGCAAATGAGAGCAACATAGCATTTTTATTAAATGGTATGTTTTTGGTTGGTTATTCAATTGGCACTAACGAAGAACTGATTAATGTTGACATATTTCCAATGGATTATTATAAAGAAGATTGTAGTTATAAAGAACTTTTAGATTATATAGCAAATATCGAAATGGAAATAATAAAAGAAAATGATATAAAATCTTACATAAGATTTAATTCCAAACTAGAGAAGAATAATCCATATACAAGTAAGGAACCTACTCAAAGAATTGGATATGGAATTGAAACATTTTTTTGCTTAAAATCATGTGATGAATTTTTTAACTATAATGATATTTTTCCATTAGTAGAGATAATGTTTGAAAATAGAAAGTTTAAAGCACCTTTTAATAGTGACTCATATCTATTAAATTTATACGGTGATATTTATCAGTGGCCATATGATGTTGCTGAATCACCTCATTCAATAGGAAGACATTTTCAAGTGTTTAATTCTGAATATAATGCATTTTATATATCATCAATCAGTGATGCAATAGAGTTTGTTAATAACATGGGACTATTTTATAATAATAAACCGATAGTAGAAAAATATAAAATTAAAGTTTGGAATGAGTATATCTCAATAATAGATTATTTAGATGAAAATAATGTTGATTACATAGTATACGCATAAAGAAGGGAGTACCTATGGTCCTTAAGTTTGATTCATTTGATAAAATTAGAGAATATGTGAATAAAAAGGAGACTCCAGTTGTTATATATGGAGCGGGGATGATAGGTCAGATTATTATGCCTTATATTGTTGTTGAGTATGGCATTGTAGATAAACTTTTGTTTTATGTAGACGGAGATTCAAAAAAACAAAACGAAACTATCCATATTGGAAATAGGAATATTGAAATTAAGTCGCTGGATGTTCTTCCAGATATTCCTAAGGATGCTGTGATTCTTATAACAACTAGTAACTATACTGGGGTTATTAGTATGCTTAACACAATTGAAGAGTTAAGAGAGAATATAGTTGCTATTATTCCGGTTATCTTGGCATTGAATGCAGAACAAATGCCAGATAGCAGCATGATCACAGAATCAAAGAAATTTAATATTCCTAAAAAAATTCACTATTGTTGGTTTTCCGGAAACCCAATGCCTGACTATTTGAATAAATGCATTGAATCGTGGAAAAAATTCTGCCCAGACTATGAAATTATCAGATGGGATGAGGATAATTATAATGTTGAGAAGAATCTATATATGAAGCAGGCATATGAGGCTAAAAAATGGGGATTTGTTCCTGATATAGCAAGATTGGATATTCTCTATAATTATGGAGGTTTATACATAGATACTGATGTCGAGGTTATCAGAAATCTTGATGATCTGCTTAAATACGAGGCATTTGCTGGTGTTGAGAAGTGGGGGAATATTAATATGGGTGGCTGCAGTGGAGCGGTTCCTCATCATCCAGTGATTAAGGAAATGTTAGATTTTAGGAAGAACGAACCATTTGTTATGCAAGATGGGAGTTTTAATCTGACAACATGTGGTTATTATGAGACAATGCCATTAATTAAAAAGGGTTTTAAACCTAATAATACAGTTCAGAATATAGCTGGTATGACTATTTTTTCTTCAGACTATTTTCATCCATATGATTATATGAGTGGCGAAACATGTATTACAAAGAATACCTACTCAATTCATCATTTTAATGGAGGATGGCTTGATGAGAAACATCGAAAAGATAGGGAAAAGACAAAGAAAGAATATCAATGTATTATAAATAGTATTAAAAGGTTGAGCAGAAATGTATAAATATAGGATTGTATAATTATTGACAAAACCAGTAAAAAGTAGTAAAACAAATTAAAACCAGTAAAAAGTAGTAAAACAAATTAAAACCAGTAAAATTTATGGAGGTTTTCATGGATAATCCATATTCTATGGTATTTGGGAAAGAGCCGGAGCTATTTGTTTCAAGAGCAGCTCAGGAAAATAAGGTGATTAATGATTTTAGTGGTGATAATCCTACTTATCAGACATATCTTCTGACAGGAGTGCGAGGTTCTGGAAAAACTGTTATGATGACAGAAATCGCCAATAAATTACGCAAATCTGATGAGTGGATTATAGTAGAACTTAATCCGGACAGAGATTTGCTTAACGGACTTGCGGCGAATCTCTCAAGCAATAATAAGTTGGCAGCTATATTTAAAGATGCGAGAATTAACTTGTCGTTTCTGGGATTTGGTGTTGAGATTAGTGGAGTTGCCCCTATTACAGATATAGAAGTAGCTTTACATGAAATGATAGCAAATCTTAAAAAGCATAATAAAAAAATACTGATAGCAATAGATGAAGTGACTAACAACGAAAATATAAAAGTTTTTGCGAGCGCGTTTCAGATTATGGTCAGGAAGGATTTGCCAGTATTCTTATTAATGACAGGGTTGTATGAGAATATTAATGCAATTCAGGACGAGAAGAATCTTACATTTTTATACAGAGCACCGAAGCTGGAAATGAAGTCATTAAATATAGGTGCTGTAGCACAGAAATATGCTGATACTTTTGATATAGATTCGGACAATGCAGTTGAAATGGCTAAACTTACGAAGGGATATCCATTCGCATTTCAGGTATTAGGGTATCTTACATGGAACAATAATGGAGATTATAAAGGGGTATTAGCAGAGTATCGTCAGTATCTTGAAGAATATGTATATGAGAAGATATGGTCTGAGTTGTCAGCAAAAGATAAGGAAATTGCATTTGCAATTGCTAAGTGTGATACAGGTAAGATTAAGGATATCCGGGAATTAATGCATATCGATACGAATCAGTTCAATCCATACAGAAAGCGCCTGATAAAGAAGGGAATTGTGGATGGCAGCGAATATGGTATTGTAAGATTTACATTGCCATTTTTTGAACGGTTTGTCATAGAGAATTACTACGAGTAGTTGTTTAGATACAGGAAGGAATATATATGTACACAGAATTAACAGCGTCTATGATGTGTGCCAATTTTGGCAATTTAGAGAAAGAGGTCAGAGAACTTGATGCGGCAGGAATTGATTCATTCCACATTGATATTATGGATGGGCGTTATGTACCGAATTTTGCAATGTCTCTTAATGATATGAGATATATTCGTTCTGCAACGGACAAGCCATTAGATGTTCATCTTATGATTGAACATCCTAATACTCATATTAATCTGTTTCTTAATTCACTTAAGGAAGGAGACACTGTGTATATTCATCCTGAGGCAGAATATCATCCTTCTACTACATTACAGAAGATAATTAATGCAGGACTTATTCCGGGAATAGCTATTAATCCGGGAACAAGCATTGAGACTGTTATGGAGATGCTGCAGATTGTAGATAAAGTACTTGTTATGTCTGTTAATCCGGGAAATGCAGGGCAGATGTATCTTCCATATGTCGGTAAGAAGATAGAAAGACTTCTTAAGATTCGGGAAGAAATGAATTTTGAAGTGTACTGGGATGGTGCATGTGGTGCAGACAAAATATCTACATTTGCACCGATGGGAGTAAAAGGATTTGTCCTTGGAACAACATTGCTCTTTGGCAAGGGGAGGCCATATGCTGATATATTAAAGGAGATAAGAAGATTATGATTCTTGATAATAATGTCTACGATATGTCAGAAAATATGATAATTGAATATGCTAATAAGTTAGCAGATGCAATAGAATGTAATCAGCTTCTTGAAGAGTATAATTCAGGACAATTAACATATGAATATCTTATTGCAATGTTTTTGGCAACACAGGCAATGGAAAATGGAGACAAGCTATATAATTATTGCTACGATGCAGTTATTGCATGTGGAAAAAGAAATATAGATTTTAAATTAAAGCAAAATAAAAAAATTAAAGTGGCTTTTTTGCCTATATCAGCGGCAGAATGGCCAGCAGAATACATATATAGAAAATTAGAAACGGATACAAGATTTGAACCGGAAGTAATACCAGTTCCATTGATTGGAAGACCTAAAAAGGAACGCGGTAAGGTATATATGCAGACATATGACTTTTTTGCTAATGGTAATTACAATGTAAAGAAAGTATATAATGCTGAAACAGAAGAAATTGTTGGCTGGGAAGATATTGGAGGTATGCCGGACATTGTTGTGCATGTTACGCCATGGTATCTTAATATAGCTAAGGATTATCAGGTTGGACAATATCCGTTACATGTACTTAATGTGTATATTTCATATGGGGTGACTCTGGGAAATTCGATTGATGGTACATATGCAGAAAAATGTCTGTATAACAAAGAGTTTGTTAATATAATGTGGAAAGTTTATACTGAGACCACTACGAACTATGAGTGTTATAAGAAATATCAGGTGTTAAAAGCTAAGAATGTAATTAATAGTGGATATATTAAGATGGATTATTTTGTTGAAAAACATCAGTATTCTGACGATTATATCAGAAAAATATGGCCGTTTCCGTCTGGTTCGGATATAAAAGGCTATAAAAGAGTTCTTATTACACCACATTTTTCGGTTGGAAATACTAATATATTATCGTTTTCAACATTTGACAAGAATATGTATTTCTATATATATCTGGCAAAGAAGTACAGGGATAATGTTTCATTTATATTTAAACCACATCCAAATCTGCGCAATGGACTTATCGAAAATGGATGTATGAAATCAGTTGATGAGTATGAAGCATATCTGGATGAGTTTAGAAAGCTGCCTAATGCATCTGTATGTGAAGAAGGGGATTATCTTGCACTTTTCGATACATCTGATGGTATTATAAATGATTCTATATCGTTTATTGGTGAGTATTTGTATGTTGATAAACCTATGCTGTTTCTTGAACGGCCAGAACAGTGTTTTGATGAATTAGGAAGGACACTTATCAAGGCCCATTATAAAGCTTGTGGAGAAGATTATATGGGAATTGATAATTTTGTCAATGATGTTGTGATTAATGAAAATGATTATATGAAACAGCAAAGGGAAGAAATATTTTCAGAGGAATTGGATTATTATTCAAAGAATGGAATAAAGGCATCTGAATATGTGTATAAAGACATTGTGGATGGTGTTTTCAGGCTGTAAAGGAGTAATATGAATATAGCATTAGTGCTTGCCGGTGGAACGGGTACAAGACTTGGAGCAGATATTCCAAAGCAGTATATTGAAGTGCGTGGAAAGATGATAATTGATTATTGTCTTGAGACAATGGAACATTCGAATGATATTGCTGAAGTGTGGATAGTTGCAGATGAAATGTGGCGTGAACACATTAAGAAAGTTGATAAGTTTAAAGGATATGCGTGTCCTGGCAGAAACAGACAGTTATCTATATATAATGGATTGAAAGCAATTGAGGAGTCATTAGCTGATAAAGAGAAAGAAGTTAATGTTCTTATTCATGATGCAGCAAGACCATTTCTTACGGAAAAACTTATAAGAGAGTGCGTTAAGGCGGTTGAGGGTCATGATGGAGTGCTTCCGGTTCTTCCTATGAAAGATACAGTTTATTATAGTGAAGACGGAAAAGTTATTTCATCACTTATTAATCGTGATAAGTTATATGCAGGACAGGCTCCGGAGTTATTCAGGCTGCAGCCTTATATTCAGGCAAATGAAGCTTTGCTGCCAGATAAGATTCTTTTGGTTAATGGTTCTACAGAGCCGGCAATTATGGCAGGGATGGATATTGTTATGATTCCGGGAGACGAGAATAATTATAAGATAACTACGAAGACAGATATGAAGCGGTTCACAGAAATGATGTAGATTTATTTTTTCAGGAGAAAAATGATGAAAGCACAAGTGTTATATGGCATGGGTGATTTAAGATATAAGGATATAGAGAAACCACAGCTTAAAGAGGGCTGGGTAATGGTTAAGGTTATGGCAGCAGGCGTATGTGGTTCTGATATTCCAAGAATATATAATACAGGAGCACATGTTCATCCTATTGTTCCTGGACATGAATTTTCAGGTGAAGTAGTAGAAACATTTGATAAGAACTCCCGATGGAATGGAAAAAGAGTCGGAGTATTTCCTTTGATTCCATGTGGAAAATGTTCAAGCTGTAAAAAGAAAATGTATGAGATGTGCAGTAATTATAACTATCTTGGTTCAAGATGTGATGGCGGTTTTGCAGAATATGCTGCTGTACCAGAGTGGAATCTTATAGAGCTTCCAGATAATGTGACATACAGGCAGGCTGCAATGATGGAACCAATGGCAGTTGCAGTACACGCAATGAGAAGATTTAGTATATCGAAGGATTCAACAGTGTGTGTTATTGGACTTGGTACGATAGGATTGCTTCTTACAATGTTTCTTAAATCAGAAGGCATAGAAAATGTATATGTATTTGGCAATAAAGATGTGCAAAGAGACTATGCAAGGAAATTGGGCATTGATGATGAATGTTATAATGCCAAACATATAAGTGCAGATTATGTATTTGAGTGTGTTGGAAAGAATGAAACTGTCAATCAGGCAATAGAATTAGCAGCACCAGCTGGACATATTACTATGGTTGGAAATCCTTATTCTGATATGGAGATTTCTAAAGATTTATATTGGAAAATATTAAGAAAGCAATTAAAAATAAGCGGAACATGGAATTCATCATATACAGGAGATGTTAATGATGACTGGCATTTTGTGCTTAATAAGCTTGAAAAAGCGGAAATTGATCCAGAAAGATTTATAACGCATGAATATTCTATAGACGGTATACAGACGGGAATGAAAATTATGCGGGATAAGTCAGAAGATTATGTGAAAGTTATATGTATTGATGAAGAGGACTTTTAATGATAAGAGTTGATATATTATCTCCAGTGGGTGGGAAAGTCGGGGGAATAGAGAATGTTATTAAGTTATGGACAAAGAATCTGTCGCAGCCAGATTATGTCGTAAGAGTAATACATATGTCGCCGGGAACTAAATACCTTGATGGTTATGAGTACGCATATGCATTCTGTGATAAGGAAGATGAAGATTTTAATGAAAAGCTTAAAAGATTTGTAAAAAATTATGCAGGGTTTATTAATGAATACGGCGCACCAGATGTATGTATAGCTACAAACTGGCCGGTTATGTGTGTTGTTGCAGAAACTGTAAGAAGAATATTAAAATCTGATTATAAAATTATTTCATGGGTGCATAGCAGCATTGCAGAATATAAGAAAGCAGGTCTTGGTGGGATTGATGAAATGCTATGTGCGGATGCACATTTATGCATAAGCAGGAATAATGAACGGCATTTACTGGAATATGTGGAAAGAACGAAAGTATATTATGTTGGAAACCCGGTTATTATGCAGTCATTTATTGAAAAAACACATGGTGAAAAGCAATTGTGTTATGTGGGCAGATTACAGGAAATAAAGCGGGTTGATATTATTTTAGAAGCTTTATACAGAGCACATAATAAGTGGAATTTAAGAATTATTGGAGATGGGGAATCTGCACAGGATCTTAAGGAAATAACCAGGTATCTGAAATTACAGGACAGAGTTGAATATACAGGATGGAAAGAAAATCCGTGGGAGTATTGCAGGGATGCATGTGCATTAGTTGCTGCATCAGAATATGAAGGATTTATGCTTACAGGGGCGGAAGCAATGTCTATGGGATTGACGGTTATATCAACACCTGTTGAAGGGTTAATAGATTATCTTATACCGGGAAAGAATGGCTATCTGTTTGAAAAAAATAATGCTGAAGAGCTTGCACAGGTTCTTGATTATTTATATGATGGGAAATTGCCAATGTGTGATAGAAAAGCATGCAGAGAGTCCGTTGATAAATACAGCGAGAATAATTATATAAAAAAAATTAAAAAAAATTTAGAAGAGTGGTTAAGTATTTGAAATGCTGTCCGATAAATAATACATAAGTGATAAACAGATAAGAATAATAAATAATGTTTATTATCTGATATAAAAATGGAGTTATACATATCAAGGAGGAATTAATTATGGTAGTACAGCATAACCTTTCAGCAATGAACACAAACAGACAGATGGGAATAGTTACAGATGCCCTTCAGAAGTCAACAGAGAAGTTATCATCAGGATATAAGATTAACAGAGCAGCAGATGATGCAGCAGGTCTTTCAATTTCAGAAAAGATGAGAGCACAGATTAGAGGCCTTGATAAGGCATCTGATAATGCACAGGATGGTATCTCTCTTATCCAGGTAGCTGAAGGTGCTCTTAATGAGACACATTCAATTCTTCAGAGAATGAATGAGTTAGCAACACAGGCTGCTAATGATACTAACACATCAACAGACAGAACTGCAATAAAGGCTGAGATTGATCAGTTGACATCAGAAATCAACAGAATCCAGTCAACAACACAGTTCAATACACAGAATCTGTTAGATGGAAAGTTCACAGGAAAGAATCTTCAGATTGGTTCTCTTAAGGGACAGACAATCAAGATCAGCATCAGCAACATGAATGCTAAAACATTAGGTGTTAGTGGACTTACGGTTGATAAGAACAGTACAGCTGGAATATCAATGTCAAAGATTCAGGCAGCTATTGATAAGGTATCAACACAGAGATCTAATCTTGGTGCTCTTCAGAACAGACTTGAGCATACTATCAACAATCTTGATACAACATCAGAGAATACATCAGCAGCAGAGTCTCGTATCCGTGATACAGATATGGCTGATGAGATGGTACGATACAGCAAGAACAACATCCTTTCACAGGCTGGAAATTCAATGCTTGCTCAGGCTAATCAGCAGACACAGGGAGTACTTTCACTTTTACAGTAATAACAATTGAGTAGTTTAAGCTGGTGCTTTGCGATAATAATCGTATTAGTACCAGCTTTTTTGTATATAAAATATATCGGGTAAATGATTTATGAAAGAAAATTCATATAAAAATGTAATTAATAATCTGCTTATAGAGAATACTGAAGAATCAGTTTCTAAGCTGGTAGGAATTTATAAAGATATAGATTTTCGAAAAGAATATATGTTATATGATGAGGATTTGCTTTATTGTTATATTGCAGTATGTGTCTATAGAATAGAGAAAGCACATAATATTTTTAATCATATATTATCAATGGGGCATGATTTAAAATGTATTACGGGTCTGATATGCAGACTCAAGTTTCTAATATGGAGAATAGAATTTGGTGACGGAGCTTGTGGTGTTAATGAAATGTTAGAATGTATCAGACGTAATAAATTATCAGGCGTAGCTGTAGAGGAGATTATTAATCAGGTATCTTTTGATAAAGAAAATGTATATAAGAAAATAGCAGCATATGGTGAATAAATATGAACGATAAAAAGATATGTTTTATAGTATGTGTCAATAATGATATGTATATAGATGAATGTGTTTATTACATAAGAAATCTTGAAATTCCATCAGAATATGAAATTGATATTATAACGGTACAGGATGCTGGTTCTATGACATCAGGGTATAATGCTGCTATGCAGGAATCTGATGCTAAATACAAAATTTATATTCATCAGGATGTATTTTTAACAAAAAGGGACATGATTTACGATATACTCAGGATTTTTAAAGACAGTAGTATTGGAATGATTGGATTAATTGGAACACAAAAGCTTCCGGATGATGGTTGTATGTGGCATGGAAAACGCGTGGGGCGGATATACACTAATAATATATTATCCTCAAAGGAATTTATTGCTTCAGAGGATAATGAAAAGCCGTATATGCAGGTTGAGGCTGTAGATGGATTATTTATGGCTACACAGTATGATATAACATGGAGAGAAGATTTATTCACAGGATGGGACTTTTATGATGTATCTCAAAGCCAGGAATTTTTAAAGGCTGGTTATAAAATAGTAGTGCCATATATGGATAAACCGTGGTGCATTCATGATGAAGGGTTTTTGAATCTTGACAGATATGAAGAGTTCAGGAAGATATTTCTTGAAGAATATATGGGAGGAAATAATCATTAATGAATATATTAATGTTTGGAAGCCGTAATTTTGGCATCGAAGATGTAGAAGAGTGCTTTATGAAAAAGGGCTATAAATATACATATATTGATGACACATCATACAGGGACAGGGTAAACAGGCAGATTGATGCAAAGTTTGCTGATAGTATAGAAAAGGGCATTGAAGGAGAAAAATACGATTGCGTATTTACATTTAACTATAGTCCGGTTATTTCTAATAATTGTAAGAAAATAAATATTCCATATATTTCATTTGTATATGACAATCCACAGATACAGCTTTATTCATATACTGTAATTAATTCATGTAATTATATATTTATTTTCGATAAGGCACAATACATGGAACTGAAGAATGGTGGTATAAATACGGTATTTTATGCACCATTAGCAGTCAATATTGACAGGATGAACAGAATGTTAGGTACGAATGGAAGCTGTAATGATAGATATAAAAGTGATGTATCATTTGTTGGATCCATGTATAATGAAAAACATAATCTTTTTCAAAGATTAGAAGGAGTATCTGAACATACAAAGGGATATTTAGATGCGATAATTCAAGCACAACGACAGGTGTATGGATTATTTTTTCTTGAAGATTTATTGAAAGACAGAATCCTTGATGATATGCTAAAAAATTATCCGGTTGAGGTAAATACGGATGGCGTTGAATCTGTTGAATATATATATGCTAATTATTTTCTGGCAAGGGAACTTGCAACAGAAGAACGGTATGATATTATGAAAAAATTAGGTACAGAGTTTGGAAAAGATTACCTGATAAATTTATATACTCCGAATGGTTCTTTAAAAATAGATGGGGTCATGAATAAAGGCCCAATTGATTATTATAATGAAATGCCATATGTTTTTAATAATTCAAGAATTAATCTTAATATAACACTAAGAAGCATTAAATCTGGAATACCATTAAGAGCAATGGATATATGTGGGGCAGGCGGATTTTTATTGTCAAATTATCAGGCAGACTTTTATGATTTTTTTACTCCGGGAGAAGATATCGTATTGTATGAGTCAATTGATGATATGTTAAGTAAATGCAAATATTATCTCACACATGATTCGGAGAGGGAACGAATTGCGAAAAATGGTCGTGCAAGAATAGAAGAGGCACATACATATGACATTCGTTTTGAAGAGATTTTTAATATGGTGTTTAATACGCACAGGAAGTAGGAGAAAATATGATTGATTTAGGAAAATATGGATATTATGGGGATGATCCCAAACCAGTCTTTAATACATCGTTTTATAGGGGAGAGGATTTGTATTCAGATGGAGATATTGAAAATGAAGTTATTAAGATAATAGCTGCTAATCCAACTACAGATTATGAAGAAGCAATAAGCAGAAATTATTCATGGCCGGTATTTTATCATCTCACGCGTATTAGACAAAATCTTCTTAACTGGTATCCGTTTAAAGAACAGTCAGATGTACTGGAAATAGGATGTGGGATGGGAGCAATAACAGAATTATTATGTAAGAAATGTAATTCTGTTACAGCGGTTGAATTGTCTAAAAGAAGGGCAACGGCAACTTATTTAAGATGCAGAGAATATGATAATCTGGAAATAATAGTGGGAAATCTTAACGATATTGGGTTTGAGAAAAAATATGATTATATTACTCTTATAGGTGTATTGGAATATCAGAATAATTTTACATCATCGAGCAATCCTTTTAAGGATTTCTTATCTAAAATAAAACAACTTCTTAAGCCGGAAGGGAAACTTATAATTGCGATTGAAAACAAATATGGTCTTAAATACTGGTGTGGTGCACCAGAGGATCATAGCGGTATTCCATATGACGGAATAAATAATTATATATACAGTAATATTGCGAGAACTTTTTCAAAGAAACAACTTGAAAGACTTGTCAAGTCAGTGGGATTTAGTAATACATACTTTTATTACCCATTGCCAGATTATAAGATGCCACAGGTTGTATATTCAGAAGAATATTTGCCTAAAAATGGTTCTATAGATAACTGGATTCCATACTATGAGCCTAATGGAAATTCAATGATTTCAGATGAAGAACATATATATGGTGATCTTGTAGATAATGATGTATTTGAGTTTTTTGCCAATTCTTTTATGGTTGAATGTTGCGCAGGAAATGAAGATATCGGGGAAATACAATATGCAGTATCATCACCTTTTAGAAATAAAGAATATAATATGATAACCGTTTATTCTAAGAACGATGGATTTTATAAGATTGCAGATTCTGATAGTGTTAATGCATTAAAGTCAACAGATAATAATCATAAGATGCTGGATAAAAGAGGTCTACTGGTATCAGAAACAAACATTAAAGGAAATGTTATGTATACAAAGGAGATAACCGGGACTCCTTTGACAGAAATATTGTTGAGAGAATATGCAGATAAGAATGAGAATGAAGTATATAAAATCTTTGATAAAATATATGAAGAGATAATAAGAAGTTCTGAAGAATCGGATAAATTAAATCCAATATTTAATAGTTCGGATGAGATGCATTTATCTGTGCTTGAATCTAATGATAAAATATTGAAGAAGATATATATTGATATGATTCATAAAAATTGTTTTGTCCAGGAAAATGGTGACTATGTATGGATTGATCAGGAATGGTGTCTTGATGATATCCCTGCAAGTTTTGGATTATACTATAATATAATTGAATTGTATGCTTCTAATATGTGGATAGATACATGTATCCCTATGAAACAAGTACTGGAGCATTATGCTTTAACGGATAAGAGCGATTGCTATTATAATCTTAAACAGGCATTTCTTAATACTGTTCAGAACAGATATTCAACATTTAATTACTGGCAGTTGTCTCAATTAAATAAAGATAATATAACAACTAATATAAAATTGCTTTATAACAATATGAATAACTGCCCAAAACAGCATTTATCTGAGACTGAGGCAAGGATTAATGAGATTCTTAAAAATGGAACAATCATGGATGTAATTGAATATGTGGGTACGCTTACTGATGAAATTATATTGAAGGATATTCCACAGATGCCACAGTTTATTGTCAGATATCTTAAAGCAAATGATAATGAAAAAGCAGTTATGCAGCAGAGTATAAAACGATACGATGATATTAAAAATATGTAGCTTGGGGGAAGTAACATGTTAAATGACACAGCTAAAAATATGCAGACAATTATATGTCAGGCAATTGATTCCGGAAATTATTATGCTGCATATGAAGCTTTAATAATATATACACAAACATTTTCAGTGGATGATTTTGTTGAGGAATATAAATGGCTTATAAATGAATATGGTCCTCAAGTATCTGTTATATGCCTAGATAATAATGAATCAGCTATTGATGAATTTATTAAAATGCAGACATATAAAAATATTGAATTGGCTAAATTGTCGGAAGAGGATTCAAATGCAGATATAATTGAGTATATAAAAGCAACAAGCAGTAAATACATATGTTTTTGGGAAGTTAGTTGCGAATATGATAATGATAAGATATCAGAGATGGTATGGAAATTAGAAAGTTCAAAACAATTTAATGTGGTTATGACACCTAGAATGTATGTGGATGCTGTCGGAAATATAATCGGACACAAAGATTATGCATATGAAGACATTTTTAATAATGTTATTGTAAAGGGTGAAACATTATTAAATTATTGTGTTAGTAATAATATTAATCTGTATGGTTCTTTATCAGACATTATGTTAAATAAAAATTGTGCGTATGACATGGAGTGTCAGCATATTTATAAGTCAGCAGCAATTAACAGGCTGAATATGTTGTTTCAGATATTAGAAGGACAGAAGATTTTTTATATGGAACAATCTCTTGTCAGAGCGAAACTGTCTGCCAAATGTGATGAAACTGATGAAATTAATGAGTATAAAGAGCTCGAAGCTTCCGTAAATAGTAAACAATCCAATGCAATTTCTGCATTGTCTGAGAAGAGCATAAAGAAAGAGATAACATTCTTTTATACAGATAAGGGTGAATATTATAATTTGGAACCTATTGCAAATGAAGCTGGCAAAAGAGGCTATAAAATCAGATTTACAAAAGACAAAAAGGAAAAAGCGGAAATAGGAGTATATTGTCAGCATGTGTGTTACCCTGAAAATTCTAAATTTTCATTGATTTTATTACATGATTTGGCGCAGGGACATAACAAATGGCCAAACTTATGGGAAAGTGAAAGATGGAACAAATTTGATATAGGAATTGTCCCTGGAAGAACATGGGCAGACAGATGGAGACAATGTGCATCTTTTTATTATGCTAATCCGAGAAGTGGTACATATGAATTTGGATATCCAAAGAGTGATTATGTCAATGATGAAAGTATTATCTGCAGAGCAGCAGATGTTAAGAAAAAACTTGGAATTCCTGATAAGTTTACAGTGCTATATGCACCATCATGGGAGTATGATGGGAAAGAAGAAGATTTTATTAAAGCTGTTAAAGACTTAGATGTTAATATGGTTGTAAAACAAGCGTGTTGGTCTGAGGATTATAGTATAGTTACGAATAATATGCGTTCATTACATGAAGGGATATATAAGAATTTATACTATGTTGAACCGGAAGAAAGCATTATGACGGCATTAGCTTTATGTGATATGGTTGTTTCTGATGAGTCAAGCGTTATGGCTGAAGCACTTATGTTTGGAAAACCAAGTGTTGCTGTAACAGACTGGATGATACCAGATGAGGATCCGCCAAGACCAGCAAGTGTTCCTATGGATTATGTTATAAAATGTGAGAAGAAGGATTTAAGAGAGAAAGTTTTATCAATTATGAATCATTCGGAAGAGTATGAAGATGTATTGCAGAAGGGAAGAGATACATTTAGCAATCAGGGGAATGTATGCAAAGATATAATGGATGCAATAGACTATTATACTCAGGAAGGAACAGAAGATGGCTTTATGAGCAGGAAACTGGAATCTGAATACAGAGCATTCAATATGTGGAATTAAAAAAGTCGTTCCCACCCATTACCGGGCTGGGAACGACTTATCTATTATCTGGAGCATACGGATGTCGTATGTATGGTTATTTACAATGGTTTCATATCCGTGTCGTGCTATTTCATTTCTTTCATCATCGTGTGTCAGGTAATAAGCACATAATTCTTTGAGATGATTTTCACTTTCATATGCAACAAGGTCTTTGCCTATTTCAAAGAATTCTGGTAATTCTGCCTGATAATTGGTTATAAGGAAGCCTCCGCATCCAAGAACATCGAATATTCTGAGCGAAAGACCAGAACGGATGGATTTGGCTGTTATATTAAGATTTATTTTACTGTTGTGGAATATAACAGGCATTTCGCTAAGTGATTTAGCAAAACCCTTGTTGTGTATGTGAGGCAAGCTGGTGGTGTCGCTACCTGTATATATGTCAACATTAAATGAATCAGACAACATCTTTAACAAACGCAGCCTTTCCTGTTCAGCAACCTTAACACTTAAATATTCCTGTGCAAGCAGGGCTTTATTATTGGCACGGTACCCTTCTGGAAATTCATAATGCTGTGGAATGCAGTTTAATAATCTTTCTGTCATATCATCAGTAAGCATATCTTCGATAAAATTGTATCCATAGACACCGAGCTGTGCATTAATAATTCCATCGACATAACCTTTTTCATATTCTGGAAGAATTGCGCGGTTGAAAGGGCATTTTTCCTGATATGTAGAGCCAATGAATGATATATCGCTTGTAAATTTTCTGTTTTCCTGTGCACTTGCATTCTTTATAACTTCATCGTTACGGCGGACATTGGTTGCCAGTGGAATATGAAAAATATGTTCCTTGTTATATGGCTCAAATTCGTTAAATAACATTTTGTCAAAGAGGAATACTCTGTTGACGGAATTAGACAGGGATTTGGAATATAGTTCAAGTACCGGGCTGTCTACAATAAGGCTGATATACACGACATTAACAATCTGGCACACATCAGAAAGCCATGGGAAAAAGTTAATTGTGAATACAAATGTATAATTATTATTCATTAATTTAGGAGAAACGATTGATACACATTCGCCTGGTAATAAATTTTTTTTGCTTATCTCAATAGTTTCTTCATCAACATCAAGTCCTAATCTTTTGAAAGAATCTATAACATCAGGTTCGCAGATACTGCCATATCTGTAAAAATATATTTTCATAGGAACCTCCAACTCTATATTTATGTTAATCATTATACAATAACAGTGTTGGCATTTTCTACGCTAAATGCTATAATTTTTTATATTTGATGCAGGATTTATGACTATTTTTAGAAACGGAGAAAATCATGACAGATAAAAATACATTTTATAATATGTTAAAGAATAATGCGCAGAAACATCCGGACGCTGTGGCTGTCGTATATGATACGATGAAAGTTACTTATGCGAAGCTTTTTGATGATGTCACGAAAAAGGCATTGCATTTCCAGAAATTTGATGGCGAGAGAATTGCAATATTCGGACAGGCTTCATACAGATGGATTGTTAATATGTTTGGAACAATAGTGGCAGGAAAGGATCTGGTTCTTGTTGATTTCTTTCTTCCACATGATTCGAGAGTGGATCTTCTTAAGAAAACAGAGGTCAATTACACACTGACATCAACTAACCAGTATATTCTTTCAGATGAGAATTCTATTATTATATCAAGTGCAGAAAAGGATGATGTTGAAGGGCTGATATATGATGAGAATACCACAGAGGGAGATATCATAATGTTCACAGCAACAGCAGGTGAATGTGACAAACCGGTTGTTTTATCAGTGGATAATATTCTTAATACAGCCACTGAAATAAGCAACAGAGTGGAATGTACAGAAGATGATATCGTGCTTGCACAGATTCCTCTGCATAATGAATTTGGTCTTATATATAGTCTTATATGGCCGTTATGCTGTGGAGCTATGGTGTGTATAGGAAGAGGCTTAAGACATATTGATGCAGACACTTATTATTACGATCCGACTATTCTTATAGGTACACCGTCTATGATTGATTATCTCAGGGCTGTGAGTGGATTTAACAGTGAACTTAAAACTATCATAATAGGTGGTGCAAGCTGCCCATTCAGGCTTTTTGAGAATCTGTGTGACAGTGACTTAAAGGTCTATAATATATATGGAACGACAGAGACATCGGGCTGTGTCGGAGTTAATGAGCTGTATGACGGTTCTTATACACTTTTTGACAAGGATGCGGTTACAATTGCTGAAGACGGAGAGATTCTTGTAAAAGGTCCATGTGTTATGAAAGGATATTACAAGGATGATGAAGCCAATAATAAAGTTTTAAAGGATGGAGTATATCATACAGGTGATTACGGACGGATTAATAATGCAGGCAGACTTGTGTTATTACAGCGCAATCCTGATATTATACTGCTTCCTACAGGAGAGAAAATAAGCCGTGTAAGAACTAATGAACAGATTACAGCTATTAACGGAGTTGCCGAAGGGTTCATTACATTTTACAATAACAGACTTACAGCGATTATTGTACCTATTGATAAGGGAGCAACAGAGGATATATTCAAGCGCCGGATTGATAAGTATAATGAGAAAAAGGGATACCGCTGGGAGATTCAGAAGATTGTGTTAAGGAAAGAGCCTTTGCCAAGAAATGCTGATGGAACTGTTGATGAGGATGCGGTGTGTGAGTTTATAGAAAAGATTAAATAATAATGGAGAAAGAATTGGAATTTAGTGCGGATTATTTTAAGACAGAAGTGAGGGATGGCTTTGAGATTCCGGCAATGATGAAGCGTGCATGGGCTGCACAGATGGAAGTTTTACATGTGGTAGCAGGTGTTTGTAAAAATAATGGGATAAGATATTTTGCTGATGGGGGAACGCTGTTGGGCGCTGTAAGACATAAAGGAATGATTCCGTGGGATGATGATATTGATATATGCGTAGTAAGAGAAGAATATAACAGATTAATTCAGGTGTTACCTAAAGCACTACCACATGGATTTGTTGTTGCTGGAATGTATGCTGATTCGGAAAGGCTGCAGAAGGCAGCGTTTGTACCTCATTTAAGAGTTATAGCAGATGAAACACTGTGGAATTTTAACGATTACATGAGATATTTTCATGGATTTCCGTATCAGAGAGTTGGCATAGATATTTTTCCAATGGATTATATTTCAAGAGATATCGGAATTACGAATGTTCAGAAACAAATTATTCGATTGGGCATTGAAACTTTAAGGGATTGGAATAAGCTGGAAGAGAATGGAATGCTTGATGAATATGTGAATGGATTCCAGAAGTTGTGTAATGTTAGTTTTGACAATGTAAATAATGAAAAAAATTATATGTGGAAAATAATTGATAAAATATCATCAATAAGTTATCGTGAAGAGGCAGATTATATTACTAATATTTTTTACTGGCTTGACAATGACAATTATAAAATGAAAAAAGAATGTTATGATTACACAATAGAGCTGCCATTTGAAAACATGAATATAGTGGCACCTGAGATGTATGACGAGGTTCTTAGAGCGGAATATGGAGATTATATAGTTCCGGTAAAAGGGGCAGCTGATCATGATTATCCATTTTATGGACATATGGAACCGGAGTTGATAAAACAGATTAGAAATGTTGGCTTTAAAGGAAGTGTAGATGAGTTCTGCGAGGAAGTTGCAAGCGGAAGATTAAGAGTATAATAATTTCCAGTGCAAATGATATTAATTTCCCACCCAGAATGCCGATATATATTCAAAAGGTTCATAAAGAAAGGTGATTAGAATCATGGATGATTACAGACAGCAGCAGATAGATGTACTTAAGGAAGCTGTTCCTTACAGTGAGAAGCTTATTGGAGCAATAGAGAAAGTCTCAGATGAACTTGCAGGAGTTCCTTTTCCAGAGACTCATGATGCGGTGAATGTTATTATTGAAGGGCTTAACTGGCTTTTTGAAGTATATAATGGAACTAAGGATATTATTGAGGCTGGGGCAGTTGACGAGGCAGAAGCTAATTCTGGTGTTAAGGAGCTTTCAGAGGCTGTAAAGGCTGATGATGATGTGGCTGTTTCTAAAGCACTTGTAAGGCTTAGTACATTTGTTAAGCAGTTACATGATGCAGGAAGCAGACTGATTAATGAATAATAAGAAACATAAAGGCATCCGCCGGTTTATGTATTACATGAACCAGACGGATGCCTTATTTTATATTATGGTAGTTAGATATAGCCATTGAACATCATGCCTGAGTAGGCAGAAAGATTATAAGGGTCATTCACAGGCTTATGCGGATTCTTATAAGCGACAATCTTATTGTTTACATAGTTCATAGGGTTGATGGAGATATCATCAGCCTTTCTTTGGATTGATTTCTTGAATGAATCCAAAGCGTTAAATACATCGGAAAGTGTGCCGTCAGAAGCAGCTTTCTGAATAACCGCCTTATTAACTTCAATTGTTCCAGAGGAATCAACAGTTAGACCATTCTTTTCAAGCTGTGGCTGGTAATCCTTCATTATTCTTGAAAATTCTTTCTTTAACTTGGCATTGCCCTCAAACTTATCGTTCTCTTTATCAGCAGCAATTGAAAAAAGCCTGTTGTATCCTGAAACAAGTTCGCCAATACTTTCTGTTATCGAATCAGTATCTTCCCTGAGACTTATGGTTACAGGCTCCTCCGTAGTACTGTTGAAGTTTATTGCAAATGCTTTGTTAATTGTAATATCGTTGGATGCCGAAGACCGTTCCTCTCCATTAATTGAAAATATTGCATTAGATGGATATTGTGATACTCTGTCTAAGCCAAATGCATTAATGAAGTTAGTATTATTTTTCATTGTTGGTTCATCAAAGCCTTCAACGAAATCAGGATTATTGGTCTGGATATCATTGTTAGGACTGATGTTAAATATTGTTGGTTTAATACCGCTTATACCAGTCATGTCTGAAACTATTGAGAGAGCAGTGTTGCCGAGGCTGTCTTCATTGACATTGGCTGCTAATCCGATGTTCGATCGGTTGATGAGTCTTGCCAGCTTATTCTGTATGTCAGAATTACTTTCTTCCTCATCTACCGTAAACTGGAATTCATAGGTCAGGTTATTGATGTTAAGGTCAAATGAATAATCACCTGGTTCCACAGCGCGATTGTTAGGCTGTAAGAAATTACCGGTGTTAATCTGGCTGGTTGCCAGCTGCTTTACATCAATTTCAAAGCTTGAACTGTCAGGTGAAGTGCTGTCGCCTATGTATTCTGCGGTTACACTTTGTGGGTTGCTGGATACTGCTGATTTCTTAAATACCATGCCGTGACCGTCGCTTCCTGAAAGCTCGTTGGCAATGTTACTTAATTCTCTGGCGTTCTCTTTAAGGTCGATTGCATATTTCTGTGCGGCCTCTGACATATCTGTCTTATATGTAGGAGTCTGACTGTTAGATTTCAGAACTCTGCCATATGTATTCTTTAATTGTGCTTTAGTGTGTGTATCGTACTTTGAGTTAGTCTTATGTCCATACTGGGCAAGATAATAGCTGTACACGCTGCTGATCATAACAGTCACCTCCTTGTCTGTAATAATCTCTAGAAAAAAGGAAATCCATTTCCTTATATATATCGTATTTATTTGTACAAATATTATAATATGAAGTGCATTTTTTGTCACTATATTTTCTTTAAAAAAGTTGTTGACGAGTTGGATTATACTGTGCTATATTAGAACGGCTATGGAAGCGGTCTTTTTTGCGTGCCTGAAATTCAACAACCCAACATTGAGAGGGCGGGCAAAGAAACCAATTGGTGTTTTAACACCTACAAAAATAATAATTGGAGGTGGAAGTTGTGCGAGTAAAGATAACATTGGCATGTACTGAGTGTAAACAGCGTAATTACAACATGACTAAGGAAAAGAAAGCTCATCCAGACAGAATGGAAACAAAGAAGTATTGTAAGTTCTGTAAATCACACACATTACACAAGGAAACAAAGTAATTAGTACAGTGAGGAGTATTTCATGGGTGATACTGTAAAAGCTAAGAAGCAGAAAAAGAACTGGTTCAAAGGTTTGAAAGCTGAATTTTCAAAGATTATTTGGCCAGACCGTCAGTCGCTTACTAAGGAAACTGTAGCTGTATTGGCTGTATCCGTATTATTAGGTGTAATCATTGCAGTTGTGGATTTGATTGTCCGCTTTGGAATTGAGTTCATTGTAAAATAAGGAATAGGTGATTGTATGGATGACGCAAAATGGTATGTAGTTCACACTTACTCAGGTTATGAGAATAAGGTGAAAGCTAACATTGAAAAGACAGTTGAAAACAGAAATCTTCACGATCAGATTCTTGAAGTTATCGTTCCGCTTGAAACAGTAGTGGAGATTAAAGATGGCTCTAAGAAAGCTGCTCAGAAGAAGATGTTTCCTGGATACGTTCTTGTAAAGATGGTAATGAACGACGATAGTTGGTATGTTGTCAGAAATACAAGAGGTGTTACAGGGTTTGTTGGTCCTGGATCAAAGCCAGTACCACTTACACCAACAGAGATTAAGAATCTTGGCATAAGCCTTGAGGAAGAACAGGAAGTTAAGCCTGTTATCCAGTTCGCTGGCAAGGTCGGCGATAAGGTTATGATCCTCTCTGGTGCATGGGAAGATACAGTTGGTGAGATTACTAACATTAATGAGGGCAAGCAGTGCCTTACAATTAATGTTGAGATGTTCGGTCGTGAAACACCGGTCGAAATTGATTTCACAGATGTGAAGTTATTGTAAGAAGCAGTCCCGATCCTGGGACGTGGGAGACCAGAATGAATTTACTGCGTAAATTCATTCACAAGAATTGCCCGATGGTCAATTCTTGAGGAGTGAATATTGCAGGATGTATTATGATGGTCGCCAATTACCACATTTATTTTTAGGAGGTGCCAAAATGGCAAAGAAAGTAACAGGATATATTAAATTACAGATTCCTGCCGGCAAGGCTACACCAGCTCCACCAGTTGGTCCAGCACTTGGTCAGCACGGTGTTAACATCGTAGAATTCACAAAGCAGTTCAATGCTAAGACAGCAGATCAGGGAGATCTTATCATACCTGTAGTTATTACAGTTTATGCTGATAGAAGCTTCAGCTTTATTACAAAGACTCCACCTGCAGCAGTACTTCTTAAGAAGGCTTGCAACATTAAGTCAGGATCAGGCGTACCTAACAAGACTAAGGTTGCTACTATTAAGAGAGCAGAAGTTCAGAAGATTGCTGAGCTTAAGATGCCAGATCTTAATGCTGCATCTATCGAAGCAGCTACTTCTATGATCGAAGGAACAGCTAAGAGTATGGGTATCGTTGTAGAGGATTAATCTACATTTGATTCATGATTATTGTGGGAGGAAAGATAGAATCCTTCCGATATTACCACTAGGAGGTTTATAATGAAAAGAGGAAAGAAATACGTTGAGGCAGCCAAGAATATTGACCGCCAGACATTATACGAAGCAGCAGACGCTATCTCATTAGTAAAGAAGAACGCTACTGCTAAATTCGACGAGACAATCGAAGCACATATCAGAACAGGTTGTGATGGACGTCACGCTGAGCAGCAGATCAGAGGAGCTGTTGTTCTTCCACACGGAACAGGTAAGACTGTACGTGTATTAGTATTTGCTAAGGGTGCTAAGGCTGATGAGGCTCTTGCAGCTGGAGCAGATTTCGTTGGCGGTGAGGAACTTATTCCTAAGATCCAGAACGATAACTGGTTCGAGTTCGACGTTGTTGTTGCAACTCCAGATATGATGGGTGTTGTTGGTCGTCTTGGTCGTGTACTTGGTCCTAAGGGATTAATGCCAAACCCTAAGGCTGGTACAGTTACTATGGATGTAACAAAAGCTGTTAATGATATCAAGGCTGGTAAGATCGAGTACAGACTTGACAAGACTAATATCATTCACGTGCCAATTGGTAAGGCTTCATTCACAGAGGAGCAGTTATCAGACAACTTCCAGGCTATTATGGATGCAATCGTTAAGGCTAAGCCATCTTCACTTAAGGGAGCTTATCTTAGAAGTGTAGTTCTTACTTCTACTATGGGACCTGGTGTTAAGTTAAGCACAGCCAAGTATGTGGGTTAATCAGATTTTTGATTAAAAACGGTTGACATTAATATATTTTGATAGTATACTATCAGCTTGTGAGCAGCGTTTTGCTGTTAACATAATATTTTGCCGTAGACAGCAGGTCCGGATTCAGTATTACTGATGACGGTTAAAGGTAACACGCCTACCGAGGATTTAAGGATTTGATTAATTATTCCCTCTCTGTCTTAGGCAGAGAGGGTTTTGTTTGTAGGGAAACTATAGACGAATAATCTTCACTTAGGCAAAATCGCTTCTATATGAAGCAAGAATCTAACAGGAGGTAATTATTCATGGCTATTTTAAAGAATGTAGGCCTTAAGACATCTACTATCGATGAGATCAAAGATAACTTTGATGGCGCTCAGGGCGTTGTTGTAGTTAACTACAGCGGTCTTACAGTAGAGCAGGATACACAGCTTCGTAAGCAGTTAAGAGAAGCTGGTGTAGTTTATAAGGTTTATAAGAACACTTTAGTAAAGAGAGTTGTTGCTGGAACAGAGTTCGAGCCAATCGCTGATACTCTTGAAGGAACTAACGCTATTGCATTCTGTAAGACAGATGCTACAGCACCTGCAAGAATCTTAGCTAACTTCGCTAAGACAGCTGATGCTCTTGAGTTAAAGTGTGGCGTTGTTGAAGGAACATTCTACGATGCAGCAGGTATCGCTACAATCGCTACTATCCCTTCAAGAGAGGAACTTCTTTCAAAGTTACTTGGAAGTATCCAGTCACCTATTACAAACTTTGCTCGTGTTATTAAGCAGATTGCTGAGAAGAACGAGGAAGTTGCTTAATCAGTTTAACACTGAATTAACTATGAAAGCAGCATAGATGCTCTTTCAATTTTAGAATAATATTAAAAAGGAGATTATAATAATGACAACACAGGAAATCATTGAAGTTATTAAAGGTTTATCAGTATTAGAGCTTAACGATTTAGTTAAGGCTTGTGAAGAAGAATTTGGCGTATCTGCAGCAGCAGGCGTTGTAGTTGCAGCAGCAGGTGCTGGCGCAGCAGCAGCTGAAGAGAAGACAGAATTTGATGTAGAGCTTACAGAAGCTGGAGATCAGAAGGTTAAGGTTATCAAGGTTGTTCGTGAAATCACAGGTCTTGGATTAAAGGAAGCTAAGGACGTTGTTGATGGCGCACCTAAGGTTGTTAAGGAGCAGGCTTCTAAGGAAGAGGCTGAGGAAATCAAGAAGAAGCTCGAAGAAGTTGGAGCTAAGGTTACTCTTAAGTAATTCACTTGATTGTTCTAATGAATATAATAAGAAAGACAGCGGGCCTTCACGGCTCCTGTCTTTTCTTTTTTCTATAAATCACATCTTTATTTTATTATGCCAGCTATGGTAGAAACACTATTATCTTTATACAATTCTAAATATTCATGGAAATTTTTTAAAAATCCCTTGACATATATATATCTTTGATGTACTATGGACAATGCACTATTGTGGTAAATTGTGCTTATTCTTTGCACATTTACTGATAATGTAATATATTAATGTGAAGAAAACTAAGGGGTGAAACGTCAATGGAGAAAAACAGATTACGCCCAATAACGTCGGGCAAGGCAATGCGTATGAGTTTCTCAAGACAGAAAGAAGTTCTTGAGATGCCTAACCTTATTGAGGTGCAGAAGGATTCTTACCAGTGGTTTTTGAATGAAGGCTTGAAAGAGGTCTTTGATGACATATCTCCAATTGCAGACTATAATGGAAGATTAAGTCTGGAATTCGTAGATTTTGCGTTATGTGAAGACGAAGTTAAGTATTCAATTGAAGAGTGTAAAGAAAGAGATGCTACATATGCAGCGCCTCTTAAGGTTACAGTAAGACTTCATAACAAAGAGACAGAAAGCATCAGCGAGCATGAGATTTTCATGGGAGACCTGCCATTAATGACTAAGACAGGTACATTTGTAATTAATGGTGCTGAACGAGTTATTGTCAGCCAGTTGGTACGTTCACCTGGTATTTATTATGATATACAGAAAGATAAGTATGGTAAGATTTTCTTGTACAGCTGTCAGGTAATTCCTAACAGAGGTGCATGGTTAGAGTATGAAACAGATGCTAATGATATATTCTATGTTAAGGTTGACCGTAATAAGAAGGTTCCTATTACTGTTCTTATCAGAGCATTAGGATTTGGTACTAATGCGGAGATTCTTGATATTTTTGGTGAGGAACCTAAGCTTCTTGCTACTATGGAGAAGGATACTTCTACTAACTATCAGGAAGGTATTCTTGAACTTTATAAGAAGTTAAGACCAGGAGAACCATTATCTGTAGAGAGTGCTGAAGCACTTATTTCAGGTATGTTCTTTGACCCAAGAAGATATGATCTTGCACACGTAGGAAGATATAAGTTTAATAAGAAGCTTTCTTTCAAGAGCAGAATTACAGGACAGGTTCTTGCTGAGGATGTTGTTGATGAGAACGGAACTGTTATTGCAACAGCAGGTGAGAAGCTTACAAGAGAATCAGCACAGGCTATTCAGGATGCAGCTGTTCCTTCAGTATTCATTACTGTAGAAGTTAAGGCTGCTGATGGTACAGTATCTGACAGAGTTGTTAAGATTCTTTCTAACCGTGCGGTTGATATTACTAAATGGGTTGATATCAGCGAAGAAGAAGCTAAGGAGCTTGGTGTAACAGAGTATGTATACTATCCTGTTCTTGCACAGATTCTTGCTGAGAATGAATCTTTAGAGGATATTAAGGAAGCTATTACTAAGAATATTGCTGATCTTATTCCTAAGCATATTACAGTGGAAGATATTCTTGCTTCTATTAATTATAATATGCACCTTGAATATGGTGTTGGTACTAAGGATGATATCGATCACCTTGGAAACAGACGTATCAGAGCTGTAGGAGAGCTTCTTCAGAACCAGTTCAGAATTGGTATCTCAAGAATGGAAAGAGTGGTCCGTGAGAGAATGTCTACACAGGATCTTAGCGGAATATCTCCACAGTCACTTATTAATATTAAGCCTGTAACAGCTGCTATTAAGGAATTCTTTGGAAGTTCGCAGTTGTCACAGTTCATGGATCAGAATAACCCTCTTAGTGAGATTACTCATAAGAGACGTCTTTCAGCCCTTGGTCCTGGTGGTCTTTCAAGAGATCGTGCAGGTTTCGAGGTTCGAGATGTACACTATACTCATTATGGTAGAATGTGTCCTATCGAGACTCCTGAAGGACCTAACATTGGTCTTATTAACTCTCTTGCATCTTATGCAAGAATTAATGAATATGGATTCGTTGAAGCTCCTTATCGTATTGTAGATAAGTCTGATCCTAAGAATCCAAGAGTTACTGATGAAGTGCGTTACTTCACAGCTGATGAGGAAGATGATTTCCATGTAGCACAGGCTAATGCTGAGATTGATGAGAATGGTTATTTCGTAAGAAATACTGTATCTGGACGTTACAGAGAAGAAACTTCTCAGTTCGATAAAAGCCAGATTGATCTTATGGATGTATCTCCTAAGATGGTATTCTCAGTTGCTACATCAATGATTCCATTCCTTCAGAATGATGACTGTACACGTGCCCTCATGGGTTCTAACATGCAGCGTCAGGCCGTACCTCTTCTTATGACAGAAGCTCCTGTTATCGGAACTGGTATTGAGAATAAGACTGCTGTTGACTCAGGTGTATGTGTAGTTGCAGAGGCTGATGGTGTTGTTCTTTCTTCTGAATCTAACAAGATTGTTATCAGAGAAAAGGATGGCAAGGCGCGCGAATACAAGCTTACTAAGTTCTCAAGAAGTAACCAGAGTAACTGCTATAACCAGAGACCTATTGTTTTCAAGGGTGATGAGGTTAAGGCAGGAGATGTTATTGCTGATGGTCCATCTACATCTAATGGTGAGATTGCTCTCGGTAAGAACCCTCTTATCGGTTTCATGACTTGGGAAGGTTATAACTACGAGGATGCTGTACTTCTTAGTGAGCGTCTCGTAAGAGATGATGTGTATACATCTATTCATATTGAAGAATATGAGACAGAAGCAAGAGATACTAAGTTAGGACCTGAAGAGATTACAAGAGATCTTCCTTCAACAGGTTCAGACGCTGTCAAGGATCTTGATGAGAACGGTATTATCCGCGTTGGTGCTGAGGTAAGAGCCGGAGATATTCTTGTTGGAAAGGTTACTCCTAAGGGTGAGACAGAGCTTACTGCTGAAGAGAGACTTCTTAGAGCTATCTTTGGTGAGAAGGCAAGAGAAGTAAGAGATACTTCACTTAAGGTACCTCATGGTGCTTATGGTATTGTCGTTGCTGTTAAGACATTTACAAGAGAGAACGGAGATGAACTCTCACCAGGAGTTAACAAATCTGTTCGTATATATATTGCACAGAAGAGAAAGATCGGCGTTGGTGATAAGATGGCTGGTCGTCATGGTAACAAGGGTGTCGTTTCAAGAGTACTTCCTGTTGAAGATATGCCATTCCTTCCTAATGGCCGTCCTCTTGATATCGTACTTAACCCACTGGGCGTTCCTTCACGAATGAACATTGGACAGGTCCTTGAGATTCATTTGAGTCTTGCTGCCAAGGTACTTGGATTTAACATTTCTACTCCAGTATTCGATGGTGCAGATGAGAATGATATTATGGATACTCTTGATATGGCAAATGCTTATGCTAACCATCCATTCGATGATGAAGAGCTTGCAGCCCAGAAGGCTGAGGCTGAGAAGAATGGCGAAGAATATCCTGAGGATATGGTTACATTTACAGCACAGTATAAAGATGTTCTTAATAAAGAGGTATTTGATTACCTTTCAGAACACAGAGATCACAGAGCTGAGTGGAAGGGTGTTCCAATCGGCCGTGATGGTAAAGTAAGACTTAGAGATGGTAGAACAGGTGAGTACTTCGACAGCCCTGTAACTATCGGATTCATGCATTACTTAAAGCTTCATCATCTTGTTGATGATAAGATTCATGCACGTTCAACTGGTCCTTACTCACTTGTAACTCAGCAGCCACTTGGTGGTAAGGCTCAGTTCGGTGGACAGAGATTCGGAGAGATGGAAGTTTGGGCACTTGAGGCTTATGGTGCTGCTTATACTCTTCAGGAAATTCTTACTGTTAAGTCTGATGATGTTGTAGGACGAGTTAAGACTTACGAAGCTATTATTAAGGGTGAGAATATTCCTGAACCAGGAGTTCCAGAATCATTCAAGGTTCTTCTTAAGGAACTTCAGTCACTCGCACTTGATGTTAGAGTTCTTGATCAGGACAACAATGAAGTCAGACTTCTTGAGAGTTCTGAATATGAAGTTACTGATTTCAAGAAGGTTCTTGATGAAGGTAATGGATACAGAAGAAACAGCAGAGAGGAAGAGGCAGAGTACAAGGCTGGCGGTATGTCAACAGTTACTCTTAATGAAGATGGAACAGAAGATGCTGTAGATTCAGATGATGGTGCTGATTTTGATATGGCCGATGATTTTGATGATGATTACGGCGATGGCAATTCAGATGAATATTAATTAGAAGGGAGCACTATAATGGCAGAAGAAATTAAATCAAATAAGTCAATGAAATTTGATAAGATTCAGATCAAGCTTGCTTCTCCTGAGAATATTTTGGAGTGGTCTCATGGTGAGGTTACCAAACCTGAAACAATTAACTATAGAACACTTAAGCCAGAAAAGGATGGACTTTTCTGCGAAAGAATATTTGGTCCTAGCAAGGACTGGGAGTGCCACTGCGGTAAGTATAAGAAGATTAAGGACAAGGGCATTGTCTGCGATAAATGTGGTGTTGAGGTTACTAAGGCCAGCGTAAGAAGAGACCGAATGGGTCATATCCATCTTGCTGCACCAGTATCTCACATCTGGTACTTCAAGGGTATTCCTAGCCGCATGGATCTCATTCTTGATATTGGTCCTAAGAACCTTGAAAAGGTATTATATTTTGCTTCATATATTGTAATTGATCCAGGTGAAACAGATATTCCTTTCAAGAAGATTCTTTCAGAGACTGAATACAGAGAACTCTGTGAGCAGTACGGAAGCAAGGCTTTCCGTGTTGGTATGGGAGCTGAGGCAATCCTCGAGCTCCTCCAGATGGTTAACCTTGAAGAAGAAGAAGTAAGACTTAAGGAAGAGCTTGCTAACACTACTTCTCAGAAGGCTGCCAGACTTATAAAGAGAATAGAAGTTGTTGAAGCATTTAAGAATGCAGGAACTAAGCCTGAGTGGATGATTCTTACAGAAATCCCTGTAATTCCACCAGATTTAAGACCTATGGTCCAGCTTGATGGTGGACGTTTTGCAACTTCAGATCTTAATGATCTTTACAGAAGAATTATTAACAGAAATAACAGACTTGCAAGACTTCTTGAGCTTGGAGCTCCTGAAATTATTGTACGTAACGAGAAGAGAATGCTTCAGGAAGCTGTTGATGCTCTTATCGATAATGGACGTAGAAATGGTCGTCCAGTAACAGGTCCTGGTAACAGAGCACTTAAGTCTTTATCAGATTTATTAAAGGGTAAGCAGGGACGTTTCAGACAGAACCTTCTTGGTAAGCGAGTTGACTACTCAGGACGTTCAGTTATCGTAGTAGGACCAGAACTTAAGATTTACCAGTGTGGTCTTCCTAAAGAGATGGCTATTGAGTTATTCAAGCCATTTGTTATGAGAGAGCTTGTAAGACGTAATCTTGCAGATAATATTAAGAAAGCTAAGAAGAGCGTAGAACATCTTGAGCCAGAAGTATGGGATGTACTTGAAGACGTTATTAAAGAGCATCCAGTTATGCTTAACCGTGCTCCTACACTTCACAGACTTGGTATTCAGGCTTTCGAGCCAATCCTTGTAGAAGGTAAGGCTATTAAGCTTCATCCACTTGTATGTACAGCGTTCAATGCCGATTTCGATGGTGACCAGATGGCTGTCCATCTTCCGCTTTCTGTTGAGGCTCAGGCTGAGTGTAGATTTATGCTTCTTTCACCTAACAACCTTCTTAAGCCATCTGATGGTGGTCCTGTTGCCGTTCCTTCACAGGATATGGTACTTGGTATTTACTACCTTACACAGGAAAGACCAGGTGCAAAGGGTGAGGGCAAGATTTTCAAGAGCATTAATGAAGCAGTTCTTGCTTATGAGAATGGTATAATTACATTACATGCCAAGATTATGGTTCATGTAACTAAGAATGTTAACGGAGAAGAGCTTTCAGGTAATATTGAGTCTACACTTGGAAGACTTATATTTAATGAGATTCTCCCTCAGGATTTAGGATATGTTGACAGAAGCAAGGAAGAGAATTTATTACTTCCAGAAGTTGATTTCCATGTAGGAAAGAAGCAGCTTAAGGATATCTTACAGCATGTTATCAATACTCATGGTACTACAACAACTGCAGAGGTTCTTGATGATATCAAGGCTATGGGTTATAAGTACTCTACCAGAGCTGCCATGACTGTTTCTATTTCTGAGATGACAGTGCCACCAGTTAAGAAGCAGCTTCTTGCTGAGGCAGAAAAGAAAGTTGAACAGATTACTGTTAAATATAACAGAGGTCAGGCTACTGACGAGGAAAGACATAAGAATGTTATCCGCGTATGGCAGGAGACTGATGATAAGATTAAGGATGCCCTTCTTCAGGGTCTTGATAAATATAACAACATCTTCATGATGGCTGACTCAGGTGCCCGTGGTTCTAACCAGCAGATTAAGCAGTTAGCAGGTATGCGTGGTTTGATGGCTGATACATCAGGTAACACTATCGAACTTCCTATCAAGTCAAACTTCCGTGAAGGTCTTGATGTTCTGGAATACTTTATTTCAGCTCACGGTGCCCGTAAAGGACTTTCAGATACAGCCCTTCGTACAGCCGATTCAGGATACCTTACAAGAAGACTTGTTGATGTTTCTCAGGATCTTATTATCAGAGAGACAGATTGTAGCGCAGGTAAGCAGATACCTGGTATGTATGTTTACTCATTTGTTAATAACAGAGCTACTAACTCAAGTGATGCCAAGGAAGATATCCTTGAGCCATTACAGGAGCGTATTACAGGAAGATACTTAGCTGAGGATATTGTTGACCCGGCTACAGGCGAGATTATTGTTGAAGCTAACCATCTTGTAACTCCTAAGAGAGCAGAAGCTATTATTAAGACTGGTGTTGATAAGGTTAAGATTAGAACAATCCTTACTTGCCGTTCACACATTGGTGTATGTGCTAAATGTTATGGAACTAACATGGCAACTGGTCAGACTGTTCAGGTTGGTGAAGCTGTTGGTATTATCGCAGCCCAGTCAATCGGTGAGCCTGGTACACAGCTTACTATGAGAACATTCCATACAGGTGGTGTTGCCGGTGATAATATTACTCAGGGTCTTCCTAGAGTAGAAGAGCTTTTCGAAGCAAGAAAGCCTAAGATGCTTGCTGTACTTGCTGAGTTTGGCGGAACTGTAAGTATTGTTAAGACTGAGAAGAAGACTGAAATCGTTATAACTGATGATGAAGGTAATTCAAAGGCTTATCCATTATCTAAGGATACAAGAGAAAAGGTTGTTGAAGGACAGGTTGTTGCTAAGGGTGAGGAAATCACAGAGGGTTCTGAGAATCCACATGATATCGTAAGAATTCTTGGTGTAAGAGCTGTTCAGGATTATCTCCTTCGTGAAGTTCAGAAGGTTTACCGTATCCAGGGTGTTGATATCAATGATAAGCATATTGAGCTTATCGTTCGTCAGATGCTTAAGAAGATAGTTGTTGATGAAGCTGGAGATTCTAAGTTCCTTCCAGGATCACAGGTTGATACAATTGAGTTCCAGGAAGTTAATGAGAGACTTGAGGAAGAAGGAAAGACACCTGCTACAGGTACTCCGATTATCCTTGGTATTACTAAGGCTTCACTTGCTTCTACATCATTTATGTCAGCTGCCTCATTCCAGGAGACAACTAAGGTTCTTACAGATGCAGCTATTAACGGAAAGATTGATCCACTTATTGGTCTTAAAGAGAATGTTATTATTGGTAAGCTTATCCCTGCCGGTACAGGTATGAAGCGTTATCAGGATATCAAGATCAGTTCTACAGATAACTACATTGAAGAAGATGAAGATGAGTCTGGTGAAGACGAGCTTGTTTTCACACAGGAAGATTAATTCTTTATAGAAACTTATGGCGTGTCAGATTGATAAAATCTGGCACGCTTTTGTCTTTTTTTGAAAAAATGCTTGACACTGAATTTGCAAATATATATACTAATAAAGCGTGCGAATAGGCAAGTACTATTTTTGCGCTGTTTTGGTGACAAAACATTTTCTTAGTTGATACTAAGATGCAACCATTCATTATTCTAATTTCGGGAGGTGAAAACGGAATGCCAACATTTAACCAGTTAGTAAAACAGGGAAGAAAGACTGCAGTAAAGAAGTCTACAGCACCAGCTCTTCAGAAGGGTTACAACTCACTTCAGAAGAAGGCAACAGATATCTCTTCTCCACAGAAGAGAGGTGTTTGTACAGCTGTTAAGACTGCTACACCTAAGAAGCCTAACTCAGCTCTTAGAAAGATTGCCAGAGTACGTCTTTCTAATGGTATCGAGGTAACATCTTACATCCCAGGTGAGGGACACAATCTTCAGGAACACAGCGTTGTTCTTATAAGAGGTGGAAGAGTAAAGGATTTACCAGGTACAAGATACCACATCATCAGAGGAACACTTGATACAGCAGGTGTTGCAAAGAGAAGACAGGCTCGTTCTAAGTACGGTGCTAAGAGACCTAAGGACGCTAAGTAATTAAGCCTGAATTAAGACACGCATTTATATGAATGCATGCAAGTTTTACAATTTGCAAGAGTCAGATTTGTAAGAATCTGATTTTTACGAACAAATTAAATTTTGAATTGTGCCGGAATTAGATTAATCAAGAGGTTGCAGGTTAATATATACGGCGCGAACACATTTTTTATTTGTGAGTACCTATGATTTAATAAATTTATTAAGGAGGGAAGAACCGTGCCACGTAAAGGACATACACAGAAAAGAGATGTATTAGCAGATCCTATTTACAACAATAAGGTAGTTACTAAGCTTATCAACAACATTATGCTTGATGGTAAGAGAGGAGTAGCTCAGAAGATTGTTTACGGTGCTTTTGATAGAGTTGCAGCTAAGACTGAGAGACCAGCTATCGAAGTATTTGAAGAAGCTATGAACAATATTATGCCAGTTCTTGAAGTTAAGGCTAGACGTATCGGTGGAGCTACTTACCAGGTACCTATCGAAGTTAAGCCAGACAGAAGACAGGCTTTAGCTCTTCGTT